>DNBN01000243.1:0-2667 GCA_003491845.1 Porticoccaceae bacterium
AGGGAACCTTTCTAAGCAAGTGGTGTATACCCACCAGAGGTGGGGTCTGGATATTGCCTAAAAAGCTATGCTAGGGCTGTCCGATTTGAACTGTCAGCGGCGCTCCCGAGTATACGAGTAACTTTGAATCCAATAGGCTGTAGCCAAAATAGATATTTAGCAATAACGAGTCTATTCCAAGCGACCTAGGGACAAGGTCGTCAAAAACTAGTAGGTCCTCTATAGACTTGAGCGGCCTAGGTTCAATCGCGCCAACGAGAACAGGAGAGGCAATATCAAAAGGGACAAATACATTTGAATCGTTGAGCTGGAAAGCACCGAGTGCACCAGCATCAACAATTATATGTGTGGTGCCAATTTTGCCAGCATGCTCTGATGAAATACGTATGGTGCCTTCAATATTAATTTTTTCGCTGCTCAAAAAATTAGAGACGAAGCCTACCTCGATATCTTTGATGGCGCTTGCGAGAAACTTTGAAGAATAATTTTTACCATCACTTGCCTTCGTAGGTAACACTGGCCGAGATGGTGAAAAACTTTCATGTTGGTAGCGCACAATTCTCATTGCGCCTACCACATCAGCTCCATTCTCTGTGTCACCTATTTCTATCCCACAAGGGGCGTTGAAGACCTCTATCATAGTTATAGGATCGGTATAATTGCAATCAGACCTCGAGGCATCCGAAAATCTATTAATCTGAGATGCGATGCCAAATGCCGTTGAATAGGGCATGATTGTGACAAATTTGTTATCGACAGCATGACCCGCTGCCCAAGGGAACGTAGCGACCGTATCCGCGGGTAGACCCGAATCTCGATTTTGTTTGCGAGAATGGCTGTTTCCAAGTAAATGACTAAGTTCATGAGCGATTACTACCTCATCGGTTTCATAGCCAAAATTTTCATAATGAACAAAAGCCGTTCGTTTATGCTTTTGAAAACCAAAGTAGCCTCTATTGAAATTCCCCCACTCAGCTTGCCCGCCGGTTGGATCCAATCCGCCGCCCCCGTCCATAATCAATACGTAATCTGCCCCTTTCAGTGAGCGAATTTTTTCGCTAAAGCGCCATTCTTTTTTGTTGCGGACCCCATACTCTGCAACAACGGTCTGAGTGTCGTTCCACGATTGACCTACTTCGCATCGATCAGCGATACAGTTATTTATATAATCAAGTGGCTCGTAATGGACTATATTGAATTGTATTCCAGTCTTGCTGCCTGAAAAAATTTCATTGACGATAGTCATTGCGCTGTTGATTTTTGTCTCTGCATTAATAGCGACTTGCTCTACAAAGTTAGATGTATACAGAACAGCAATATCGATCATGACATCGCGGGTAGCATCGGAGCTAGCATCAAGAGGGTCAGAGCCCAGGAGGCCCTCGTTGTAATCGCTTAGACCGTCTGCGTCGCTGTCAGTCAGCACATCTGCTATCGGAATAGGGCCGTTGAAATGGCCGTTATAAGACCCATACGCTGTGACATAGGTTTCCGTCTCCACCAAATTTGCTGATGGGTATGAAAGGCCTTCACCATTGACTAATTGATCGAAAGTTACCCCCGGCTTCGTTCGACTTTTGAGGGTTAAGGTTTGGCTAGACTGGGAAGCGATAGGATCGATCTCGCAGAGGATTTCATCGACCATTCGGAAGGGATCTGTGTCGAGATAAGTTTTTTCAACACAGTTATCAGGCAAATCGAAAAATTCTGAATTGTCATTAAATCCGACGCCCTCGATTTTGTAAGCGGCGTCGACGTAATTTCCGCCGACGCTTAATGTTAACGCCTTAGTGACGCGATCGAGCTTGTTGCTCAGCGTAAAGGTCCAAACCAAGCTTTGGCCAATAATAGTATAATATCGATCGACCAAATCCGTAGAGATTGCAACTGATAGCCCTGGTTCTGGTTTCTCAAGGAAGAAGGCCGGATCTGAGACGCGGGACGCTACTGACTTTTCACTAAACGGTTTTGGCGTCTTGTAGGCCTCTCGATATAGCCACCCGATGTATGAGTCGCGGTGCGCCTGCCGTTTTGCTATGACTTCATAAGACTTGTCATCCGTCATCAAAGAGGCGACGAGTTCGGTTGCGCCGGCGGTGATAGAAAAAGTTAGGAGATACCCGTTCAATTCCTGTGCCGCACTCCAGCCAATATCTCCATTGGGATAGTGAGTGACATTTTCTATCACAAAGCTAAGCTCCACACCCCCACCTATACTGAGCACAACCTCACTATCACGATCAAGCGTGGCAAGAGTTGCTAGCGTGATCTCTATCGCTAGGGGGGTGATCGCGTCATTGGGTTTAACTGCCGAACTCAGCTCAGTTTCATTCGCGGCCTCATCGACCATGAGCCAAATTGGCTCTGCCTGAGACATTCCCGACAGCAGAAGCAATAAGAACACTTTGATAGAACGTTTAATATAAATAGACTTGGTCATTTAGCTCCATACTTAATAAGAATTTTTATTATGATAAAAGACAGGCTTTGTAATTTACGATAGCAAAACCCATAACCAAATTCACTAGAAGAGAATCCTTATTTTTTCTTCAGCGGATAGTAGTTTCCAGTCTAGAAGAATTGTCATTTTCCCGAAAGGCCGTAAATACCCCGTAAAAAGCACTTGATGATTTGGCAAAAACTCCCTGAAAAGGCCGCAGAAAAGTC
>DNBN01000243.1:2943-3125 GCA_003491845.1 Porticoccaceae bacterium
AAAGTCAGCTCTCAATCTGCCATGATCAAACTTCTTTGAGTATGCTTTCCTTGTGTTCTTCATCGATTTGCATATCTAAGGCTAGTCTTTGCCAACCCAAATACTCTGCGGAGAATAGCGTATATACGGGTGCAATGGGAGCATCCTGGCTTATCGGGTTGTGCCCCTAGGGTGGGGTGCTG
>DNBN01000243.1:3370-5198 GCA_003491845.1 Porticoccaceae bacterium
ATGGAACCATTCTGACTTATCGGAGTGTGCCCCTAGGGTGGGGTGCTGGCTGCCGGCTAACTAAATTATATATTCCACGCCTGTTGATGCGAGGCCGACTAAATCAATAGCGGTAGTATTTAAGCTATGATTAGCAGCAACTATGGCTAGCTCGGCTGCAGTATAGGTACCATTATCAATGAGATCCGAATACTGACTAATATTATCGGCTGGTATTGGTGGGCCAATAAGGTTTTCCCAAATCATTTCAACTACCGATAATGAGCTTGCATTGGCACCCAGAACCACGTCAAGTGCTGCCTGCATTAACTGTTCATAGGGCATCCCATTATCAAGAATTTTTAATCCTACACCAACGTTTGTTTTATTTGTTGCTTGATCTTTTCCAAGAAGTAACCCTAACAGTTTAATTGTCTTCCCTGCGTTACCATCAAGGTCTAGAGCTATGTGCTTGTCATTAAACTTAAGGCGCTCAATGTTTCTAAGAGTATCTTTATCAGTTCCCGAAGCAATATTCCAAAAAGTTCCCGAATTAACCAAAGAAACATCTATAAAATTTTCCGTATAAACAGCCTGATCAATACCTGCATCACCATCTATGGTATCTCCGCCTAACCCTCCCGTAATCACATTGTTGGAGAAATTCCCAACGATCACATCCGCACCAGAACCGGCGATTACATTCTCAATAACCGCATCGAAGGCAATACTAATATTATTTTTTAATGACCAACCATTAAACGGAACAGTACTGTAAGACCCGCCATTCAGATTAATTGTGCTGCTTTCTGAAAAATTCATGAAATTGAGAGTGTCAGTTCCTGCTCCGTCCCATATAAGTTTGATTTCAGGTGTATTAGGATCAAAAGTATAGACTGTATCTCCACTATTGTGCTTCGAATTAGCCCCATATAAATATTGCAAAGCTGCCACATCATAAGCCATAGGCGTAGAAGTTACCGCGTACTCTTTATAATCTATTATATGTGTTGAAGCGCCATCAACAGTAAACTCACCTGCCATCACTGTGTACTCTCGAAAATTTTTATCTTCAGGAAAAGGTATGTCAGGATTATCGTTCGGATGCTCAACACCAAGCGCATGAAATATCTCATGATACATAATTGTCAAATCACCAATAGGAGTTTGGGATCCTGGGCTTTCTGACTCTCCTAGCCACATCGGGACGAGCCCACTGGAAAAATCCCCTTCTACAAACCATTTATTGAACCAAACATCGCCGCCACGAGGTTGCGCCGACACAGGATCCGCCGTCGCAGCGATTCCCTCTCTATAATTTCCCACTTCATCAGTGATCGTATTCATAGCGAATCTTATTGTTCCAACGCTTTGTTTGTCTTCAATGACCTCTACGAATTTTACGTTAATATACTTTTCTATCTCCCCAAGCGCCGCGCGAATATCTTCTTGTTGCTTTATATTAAAAGCTATCGGGGTAATTTCACCGACATCATCAGGATAACCATAGGGTGCAGAGGAGCCATCAGCGCGAGGGAAGCTGTATGAGATGGTTGTTATCGAGTTTTCTGATTCTTCGTCTGTTAGGTAGGGATCGCTTACCCATTTAATCGGAGAGCCACTACTAGAACCATCACCTCCTCGATTGAGAAGTGCGTCAATATATGACACCCCCGAAAATTGCTTCGTTTCAAATTGTTGTCCTGATTCTAAATAAGTCTGTTTGTTAACTATCGTTGGCATTTACAACTCCGAGCAGAAGAATTCCTTATAAACATAAATCATACCTAACCGTTCGCCCACAATAGTATCTTCACGAGTGCAAGGGAACCTTTCTGAGCACGTGGGG
>DNBN01000332.1 GCA_003491845.1 Porticoccaceae bacterium
GCTATTTTTCTGGTATCCCAAACGCTTACCTCGGCAGCCGTTCTGTATGCCACAGCACTGGTTCTCGAGTTCATTACAGGAATGCCTGTCGTTTATGCCATTATTATTATCACGCTTATAGCGCTTGTTTATACCATTATGGGTGGTCTGGCAGCAGTAATTTGGACAGACGTTATACAGGCGTTTATATTATTGATCGGTGCGCTCATCATCACGGTATCCCTAATCAATAACCTAAGCCTACCTCTGGGTGAAACCCTGGAGATCTTGAAGACTGAGGGTAAAACGAATCCCCTAAATTTTAGTTTCGATACAACACAGGTCAGCACCGTATGGACCGGTGTTATCGCTATGACGCTTTTTCATATAACCGTCTACGGTGCTAATCAGATGATGGTGCAACGCACTCTAGCATCTAAGAATATTGGGGATGCAAAAAAGTCCTTTTTAATGATGGGCTACCTTGCCATCTTCATATACTTTCTATTTTTCTTGCTCGGTATACTATTTTACAGCTACTACGGTGGCCGCGATTTCGACAATGGCAATACTATTATCCTGGACTTTGCCTCTTCTCTGGCGATTCCAGGACTAATGGGGATTATTGCCGCCGCAGTGATAGCAGCGTCCATGTCTAGTCTTGACTCTGCATTTAATTCAATGTCGACAGTAACCACCATCGATTTTTACCAGAAATATGTCAAAGCTGATGCCACTTCGGCGCATTATCTTGCGGCGTCACGGCTATTTACTATTTTCTGGGCGCTAGCGATTATCATTCCAGCCTTTATGTATACGAAAAGTAACGGCTCGGTTTTAGAGACTCTTAGTAAAGTCGGGTCCTATTTTGTGGGCGCTAAACTGGCTATGTTTGGTCTAGGATTTTTCTCAAAACACACAACTGAGAAAGGTCTAATAACCGGAGTGATCGCTGGCTTTGGTGTACTCTGGTGGGTCGCGTCGAATACAGATATCGCCTGGCCCTGGTATTGCGCAATAGGCGGTATTGTCAATATAAGCGTCTCGATTGGTGCCAGCTTAATAATTGATGGCCGACAAGCTGAATACTCCAGATACAGTGTTCAGGGTCAAAAGCAATATTTTTCCGAGAACCGCCTTCCTGAAAAGGAAAATGGTTGGTACCTAGTGCCTGGTCGCATTGATAAGCAAACCTATTGGTTGCTTGTGTATTTTGGCGGGACAGTTGTCGCTTTGTATTTATTTAATCAGTTGATTTAGCAATAGCACTAGATCTAAGGCAGCGTTCTAAGTTGCTGTAGGTTTGGGGCCTTTGCAGATGGTGATCTAGGCGACCATATTTTTTTCAGCATTTAGAGATTGAGTTTTAAAACAACAACAAAATAATACTAACCAAACCTGTTGGGGGTATAACATGATATATGTAGCACCTGGGAACCACGAGTCCATATTTTCTTTTAAAAATCGTTATGAAAATTTTATAGGAGGGGAATGGATTGCGCCCACAAAAGGAGAGTATTTCTCTAATCCGTCCCCTGTCAATGGGGAACCCTTTTGCGAGGTGGCCCGGTCATCAGGGGCTGATCTTGAGAAAGCTTTAGACGCTGCCCATGATGCCTTTGTTAGCTGGGGTAAAAGTTCAGCAACTGAGCGCTCTAACATTCTGCTTAAGATTGCTGACCGTATTGAGGAAAATTTAGAGACCTTGGCCTACGTAGAAACGTGGGATAACGGTAAAAGTATCCGTGAAACTTTGAACGCAGACTTGCCACTGGTAGTGGATCATTTTCGCTATTTCGCGGGCTGTATTAGAGCTCAAGAAGGCAGCGCTGCTGATATTGATGCGGCAACAGTAGCCTATCATTTCAATGAGCCACTGGGTGTGGTTGGTCAAATTATTCCCTGGAACTTCCCTCTGTTGATGGCTGCCTGGAAGCTGGCGCCTGCGCTTGCCGCAGGTAACTGCATTATTCTAAAGCCAGCAGAGCAGACGCCAACGTCAATATTGGTGATGATGGAGCTGATTGCTGACCTGATACCGCCAGGAGTGTTAAATATACTGAATGGCTACGGTGCTGAAATTGGTAATGCTCTGGCTTGTAGTTCGCGTATTGCAAAAATTGCTTTTACAGGCTCAACGGCTGTAGGTCAGCTTGTACTGGAAAATGCGGCGCGTAGTCTGATTCCTTCAACCGTAGAGCTGGGTGGTAAGTCCCCCAATATCTATTTCGAGGATATTCTGTCTCAGGAAGATGAATATGTAAGCAAGTGCGTTGAAGGGTTATTGTTAGGGTTTTTCAATCAGGGTGAGGTATGCACCTGTCCGTCACGGGCTCTGGTTCAAGAGAGTATTTATGATGACTTTATTGAGCTGGTTTTAGAGCGTGCGCGAAATATTAAACAGGGCAATCCCCTAGACACAGATACCATGGTGGGTGCACAGGCCTCTCAACAGCAAATGGATAAAATACTGAGCTATATGGACATCGCTCGCGAGGAGGGTGCCGAGTTCCTTCTGGGGGGTAAAAGAGCCAATATCGATGGCGATCTAGGCACTGGTTACTATGTTGAGCCGACGTTACTGAAAGGGACTAACGACATGCGGGTTTTCCAGGAAGAGATTTTTGGCCCGACGTTAGGAATTACTACGTTTAAGGATGAAGAGGAGGCACTCGCGATTGCCAATCATACTGAATATGGTCTAGGGGCAGGTGTATGGACCAGAGATATAAATCGAGCATTTCGTATGGGGCGGGGTATACAAGCTGGCCGTGTATGGACAAATTGTTACCATGCGTATCCTGCTCATGCGGCATTTGGTGGTTATAAAAAGTCTGGTATAGGTCGCGAGACACACAAGCTAGCATTAGAGCATTACCAGCAAACCAAAAACCTATTGGTGAGTTATGACATCAACCCGCTTGGCTTCTTTTAGCGGTTATTGAGCAATGGATAATATTGAACGCTGGAAATCTGCGGCGGAGAATATTGCTTGGTACAAAGCACCAGATATTGTGCTTGATGATAGTAATCCACCTTTTTCCCGCTGGTTCCCAGATGGCGTCACTAATGCCTGTTACAACGCTGTAGATATTCATGTTGAGCAAGGGCGCGGTGAGAAATTGGCGGTTATCTTTGACAGCCCTGTCACCGACGTTAAAAGTCAGCTTACGTACGCTGATTTACAAGAGTTAGTGGCAAAGGCTGCGGGTGCTTTTGCAAGGCGTGGTGTCACTAAGGGAGATCGCGTCATTATCTATATGCCTATGGTCCCTGAGGCGTTGATCGCCATGCTGGCCTGTGCTCGCATAGGGGCAATCCACTCTGTCGTTTTTGGGGGCTTCGCCAGTAATGAATTGGCGAAGCGCATTGACGATGCCAAGCCCAAGCTGATTATTTCTGCATCCTGCGGATTGGAGCCTGCACGGATTGTAGAGTACAAGCCATTACTGGATGAGGCGATAGAGCTGGCTTCTTATAAACCTCAGGCCTGCATTATCCTGCAGCGTGCTCAAATGCAGGCTGATCTCAAAGAGAACAGGGATTTTGATTGGAATGAAACCATAGCCTCAGCCAGGCCAGTGGACTGCGTGCGAGTCAATGCCAACGATCCTCTGTATATTCTCTATACCTCTGGGACCACAGGGCAGCCCAAAGGTGTTGTTAGAGATACAGGAGGCACTATTGTTTCGCTCAAATGGAGTATGGCTAATATTTACAACGTTAAGCCGGGCGATGTCTATTGGGCTGCATCTGATGTAGGTTGGGTAGTTGGTCATTCTTATATTGTTTACGGGCCCTTATTTAATGGCAATACAACAGTTATTTATGAGGGCAAGCCTGTTGGGACTCCTGACCCAGGAGCCTTTTGGCGAGTTGTTTCAGAGTATCAGGTCAAGGTGTTGTTCACTGCACCCACTGCTTTTCGGGCAATAAAGAAGGAAGACCCCACCGGGGAATATTTACAGAGTTACGACTTAACTTGCCTTCAGTCTCTGTTTTTGGCGGGTGAGCGTTGCGATCCCAGCACTCTCGAATGGGCAACAGATAAGTTACAGATTCCGGTGATAGATCATTGGTGGCAAACCGAAACTGGCTGGTCAATTTGTGCAAACTGTTTGGGACTGGAAACGCCCAATATCGTGGTGGGTTCTCCGGGCAAGCCAGTTCCTGGCTATCAGGTTCAGGTACTGTCTGATCATGGGGGCAAGGTAAAAGAAGGTGAAATTGGCTCGCTGGTAGTTAAGCTGCCCCTGCCTCCGGGTACATTTACTACTTTATGGCAAGCAGATGCCCGTTACTGCGAGGCTTATTTTGGCCGCTTTCCCGGTTATTATGAAACTGGTGATGCGGGTTATATAGACGATAATGGCAATGTGTTTGTAATGTCGCGTACCGATGATGTGATTAATGTTGCCGGCCATCGTTTATCGACAGGAGCGTTTGAGGAAGTGCTTGCCACACATCCAGATGTTGCTGAGTGTGCTGTAGTGGGTATAGATGACGCGTTAAAAGGCCAATTGCCACTGGGCTTGCTTGTATTAAATGCAGGGGTTTTAAAACCACACAAGGAAATTGAAGTTGAAGCCATCCAACTTGTGCGGGATGCTATTGGGCCGATTGCAGCTTTGAAATTTTGTATGGTCGTGAATCGCCTACCTAAAACAAGGTCAGGAAAGATTTTGCGGGCTACCATAAAAAAGATTGCAGAGGGAAAGCCCTGGGTAATACCCGCAACAATCGATGATGCCTCAATTCTCGATGAAATAGAG
>DNBN01000003.1 GCA_003491845.1 Porticoccaceae bacterium
TGAAATTCTTCAGCAACTTCAGGCGGAGTAATACTGTCGTTTTTCCCCCAAATCAAACAAGTTGGCATTTTAAACTTATCTAAATCGTCTGCCATGTTGTGTCGAATGGCTGATTTTGCCATCGCTAAGATTCGAACTAGCTTCGATCTGTCATTCACAATCTTAAATACTTCGTCAACCAGTTCGTCGGTTGCAACTTTTGGGTCGTAAAAAGTAACAGCAATTTTTTGTCTCAAGTACTCCTTGTCTTCCCTTCTTGGAAAGGACCCTCCAAAAGCATTTTCATACAAACCAGAACTTCCGGTTAAAACCAAAGAATGAACTTTCTCGGTGACATCTAATGCGCAAACCAGTGCAACATGACCACCTAAGGAGTTTCCAAGTAATGTAACATTATCCAACTTTTTGAACTTCATAAAGTCCTTAATATAGGTCGCCATTCCTCCGACAGATGTCTTAAGGAGTGGGTTGGTGTAGAGGGGCATAATGGGAACAAGTACTCTGTAGTTTTTTGAAAATCCATCAATTACATCTGCGAAATTGCTAAGTGCTCCGAAGAGCCCGTGCAAGACAAGTAAAACATGGCCTTCCCCTTTTTCAAGGTACTCAAACTTGCCTTCTTTCTTTATGTAGTTCTCATAGTTCATGAACCAAAGATAAGTCATTTTGAAAACTTGAGGCAGTTTAGTGCTTTAACTTTTAAACCTCGGCAATGTGAATAGAATCTGCCAAGATTTCTTCTTTAGCTTCATTTAGGTAGGAAAGCTGGATTTTCTCCCGCTTTTTGTAACAGCCCTAAAATCAATTTTAAAGAACACCGAAAACAATAAAATACCGCTAAATGAGTTAGAAGTTATCAACAAAGTGGTAAGAAGTGGTAAGAAGTGGGGAATTTATTTATAATTTTACTCAATTATTACTAAAAAGCCCACTATTTAAGCGGTTATGACAAATTTTATAGGTGAATTCGATTGTAAACTGGATGCTAAAGGCCGCCTTATGGTGCCTTCAGGTCTGCGTAAGCAATTGAGTCCCGAAGCGAATGAGTCTTTTGTTGTAAACCGTGGGTTTGAAAAGTGTTTGGTGCTGTATCCTAAAAATGATTGGGAGCGCATTTCTGCTGAGGTAAATCAGCTGAATCAGTACGTTAAAAAGAATCGTGACTTTATTCGTTATTTCTACCGAGGTGCTACTGAGTTATCGTTAGATGGGACTGGGAGAATTCTTTTGCCAAAACGATTGCAAGAATATGGAGCTTTTGAGAAGGAGTTGGTTCTTTTCGCATACTCTGATCGAATAGAGGTCTGGGATAAGGATACTTACGATGGTTTGCTTACGGATGAGCCAGAAGATTTTGCAAATCTTGCGGAAGAGGTGATGGGTGGTCAAAATAATCAAAATGGGGGTGGCGATGGCGTATCATAAACCTGCATTGCTTCAAGAAAGTGTTGATGGTCTTTCGATTGCAGCTGATGGACGCTATGTAGATGTAACTTTTGGCGGCGGTGGTCACTCGAAAGAAATACTTAAACGGCTTTCCGAAAATGGAAGGCTGTTTGCTTTTGATCAAGATCCTGATGCAGAAGACAACAGTATCGAAGATGATCGTTTTTCGTTAATCGCTCAGAATTTCTCATTTCTCAAAAACTTTCTTCGCATGTACAATGCCATTCCTGTGGACGGTGTTTTGGCGGACCTTGGAGTTTCTTTTCATCAGTTTGATGTTCCCAAGCGAGGTTTTTCATTTCGATTTGAAGGGCCTCTTGATATGCGTATGGATCAAAGCAGCGGAATTACAGCCCAAGAGATTATCGATAGCTACTCCAGAGGCGAGTTGATTCGCATTATTCGCAGATATGGCGAAGAGAAGTTTGCTCAAAGAATTGTCGATAACATCATTGAGGCAAGAGCGAATAATTCAATAAAGAGCACTAGTGATCTAGCAGATTTAATCAAGCGATCTATTCCAGCTCCTGCAAGACGCCTTGGGGGAAATCCTGCTAAGCGGACTTTCCAAGCACTTCGCATTGAAGTTAATCAAGAGCTAGCAATATTAGAGAGAGCAATTCCTGCCTGCCTAGAGCGTTTAAGTGTTGGTGGACGGATGGTTGTGATGTCATTTCAATCGTTAGAGGACAAAATTGTTAAAAACTTCTTCACTCAAGCAACTGAGTCAAAGACCCCACTTGGACTTCCAGTTGAGATTAAAGCCTTATCTGCAAAATTCTCCCTGGTATTTAATGGAAGTCAGAAAGCTAGTGAAGATGAGATTTTAGATAACTCTCGTGCAAAGTCTGTGAGACTTAGGGCAATTGAGCGGGTGGCTGCCTAATGGCTCTCTCAGTTCTTAGTCCAGCCTTTGAACGATCAAAGAAATTAGCAATACAAAAGTCTTCAAAGGTAATACTTAAACTCGTTCCTGAGCTTCGCCCAACACCTGGGCAACAAGCAACAGATCGCATCTTTTATTCGATAGTTGGTGCCACATTAGCTCTTGGTCTACTAGGACTTTTGGGAATAAACATTCTTTTAGGAAACGATGCAGTAAAGGTTAGAGAGCTAAAAATCGAAGCAATAATGGTTAATGAAGAGCGGGAAGATGCACTGAGACAAGTGGCTCTGCTCTCAACTTCTGAATCACTAGCAGAGCGAGCAATATCCCTTGGAATGATTCCAAGTAGTTCGCCTACATTTCTTGATATTTCAGAGCCAGTCCCTCTTGAGCCAGAAAAGGTGGCTAAGGCCAAACCATGAGCCACCATAAGTTAGTTGAGAAAAGGATTAGTTATCTAGTTGCTATCTCCTTAGTCATTCTCCTAGCTTTCGCAGTTCGATTAATTGATATTCAAGGAGTAAGGGCAGCTGGCCTTGCAAACAAAGCAGAGAATGAGTTAACCAAGAAGTCAGTAATTATGGCTCCAAGGGGCGCTATCACAGATATCAATGGCACCGAGTTTGCTAGAAGCGTTAGCGCCTATCGAATCCTGGTTGATCAAGTAATTGTAGATCACCCTAAAGCGCTAGCAGAGCTTGCAGCTCCAATTTTAGATGTTGATCAAAGTTGGCTCAAAGAACAATTAATTGGCGAGAGAAGATATGTAGTAATCAGCCAAGCAGTTAAACCTGAAGTTTGGAGAAAACTAGAAGCAGCCATTGATTCTTATAATGAAACAGTTGCTAAAGGTGAAAATAAGCTTGCAAAGAGATTAATGGGCTTCTTTGCGGAGCGAATTTATGTCCGCGAATACCCGGAAGGTGAATTAGCAGCTGCGGTAATTGGTTTTATTAATCGCGCTGGAGTTGGTGCTGCAGGGCTTGAATACAGCATGAATTCCACTCTTACTGGAATTGACGGGCTTTACACCTATGCAAATGCAGCAGGAGCAATAATTCCTGGAACACAGAAGATAACAGCAGAGGCAGTTCGCGGAAATACTGTGAAATTAACAATTGATAGAGATGTGCAATGGGTCGCTCAAGAGGCAATTAGAACTGTAGTTAAGAGCTCAAGGGCGTTATCAGGAACAGTTGTCGTAATGGATCCAAAAACCGGCCAGGTTTTAGCTCATGCTACTTATCCATCATTTACTCCAGGAGATACTAAAGGAGTAGATCCATATCGCTGGCAAAATCCTTCAGTACAAGAGGTCTATGAACCAGGTTCAACTGGCAAAGTCATGACTATTGCTGCAGCAGTTGAAGAGGGAAAGATTTCGCCTGAAACGGTTATGACTATTCCGTGGAAATTGAAGCGCTCAAACAAGACATTTAGGGATCATGAAAAACATCCCACGCAGAAATTAACTCTCACCGGCGCACTTGCCGTATCTAGTAATACTGGCGCAATAAAAGTGGGGGAGATGCTCTCTAATGACACGCTTCACTCATATTTAAAGAAGTTTGGCATCGCAGAGAAAGCTAACTCAGGACTTCCTGGCGAGGAAACTGGAAAATTACTTGATGTTAAAGATTGGTCAGGAACTACTGCGCCAACTGTGGCATTTGGTCAGGGTTATTCGCTAACCGCACTTCAAGCAACATCTGTATTTGCCACTATTGCAAATGATGGTCTTCGTGTAACCCCAACTGTTATTGCAGGAATTAGCGATGGAGCAGGGCGCTACACCCCAGCAAGTCAGCAAAAGTCAGTAAGAGTTATTAGCCCAGATACTGCAAAGAAGATGCGATTAATGATGGAGAGCGTTGCAACTAATCGGGGAACTGCTGCTTCAGCTGCTATTGAAGGCTACCGAGTGGCAGGAAAAACTGGAACTGCTCAAAGATATAACCCTAAATGTGGTTGCTATAGCGGATACACCGCATCCTTTATTGGTTTTGCACCAGCAGA
>DNBN01000181.1:0-5852 GCA_003491845.1 Porticoccaceae bacterium
GTATCGTCAGTTACAATTGCAAAAGAGAGGCCCGCAACAAATTCACTGTAATCAATGCCTAACGTTAAGAAGCGCTCTTCTGAAGCCAGCTGAGCAGACAACTCTGAAATATCGGAACCTACACCTGCAATAGGCACAATATCGATTAGTACGTTCAGTGGCTCATTAGCCTCTGATAACAGATCTATGTCACCTAAGCTGTAAGCAAGTAATTTAGGTGAGAAAAACACTGTAAGGACGGCTAGTATCACCACCTGTAAGTATTTAATGGCACTGCTTATCATAACCGACTTTTCCTAGCAACAATTGATGTAGTATGCCTGGATGATAACAAATAAACCTATCAATAATCTATGGTATTTAAGTATCAAAACAGATATGACATCAGCATCTTGTTGAATATGCGAAGACTCACATTAACCGAGCTCATAACAAGCATTCAGGTAGATTTGACTTATACTAACCCTCAACAATTATTCTTAACATACGCCTAAGGGGCTCAGCAGCACCCCAAAGAAGCTGATCGCCCACAGTGAAAGCCGAAAGGTAACAAGATCCCATGTTCATTTTTCGCAATCGACCAACAGGTATACCCATGGTACCGGTGACAGCAGCTGGAGTAAGGTCCCGCAAAGATGCCTCGCGATTATTGGGAACCACCTTAACCCATTGATTAGCTTCACCTATGATGCATTCAATCTCGTCCAAGGGCACATCTTTAGTAAGCTTTAGTGTGAGAGCCTGGCTATGACAGCGCATAGAGCCAATACGCACACAAAGCCCATCCAGCATGATGGGGTCTTTTTCACGATCAAGTATCTTGTTAGTCTCAATTTGATTTTTCCATTCTTCCTTACTTTGTCCGTTGTCCAGCTGGACATCAATATAGGGCAATAAACTACCGGCAAGAGGATGGCCCCACTGATCTGTGGGGAAAGACTTATCTCTTAGAGTTGCTGCAACCTGCCGATCAATATCGAGTATCGCCGAGGAAGAGTCGACCAAATGTCCATGCACTGACTGTTGGATCGCACCCATTTGGCTAATCAATTCACGCATATTTTTGGCGCCAGCACCAGAGGCAGCCTGATATGTCATAGAGGACGCCCATTCAACAAGCCCCTTACTAAAAAGCCCACCAAGGCCCATCAACATAAGACTTACTGTGCAGTTTCCACCGATGAAGCTTTTAATCCCTGAATCCATAGCCCTATCAATGATCGTTCGATTCACTGGATCAAGCACAATAACTGAGTCTACCTTTGTTCGCAGCGCCGATGCTGCATCAATCCAATAGCCATTCCAACCTTTAGCGCGCAACTGAGGATAGACTTGATGGGTATAGTCACCGCCTTGGCAGGTTAAAATAATATCCATTGCTAACAAAGCATCAAGGTCAAATGCACTTTTTAGAGGTGCAGCTGAGCCATTAACATCAGGGCCAAGATCGCCGGCCTGTGAGGTGGTAAAAAAGAATGGATCGATATCGTTAAAATCATTTTCAAAACGCATTCGCTCCATCAATACAGAACCGACCATTCCTCGCCATCCTACCAGACCAGTTTTATTCATTTCATATACCTATTTATAGTTATTATTACTATTTTCAAGACAATCTTAGTGCTGCGACAACCGCATCACCCATAGCTACAGTGCCTACCATAGTCATACCTTCTGTGTGGATGTCACTCGTTCTAAAACCACTGTCTAACACGCAACTGACCGCGTTTTCGATAGCTACAGCGGCCTCGGGAGCCTTAAGGGAGTAGCGCAGCATCATCGCGACAGATAGAATGGTTGCCAGTGGATTTGCCACACCCAATCCTGCTATATCAGGTGCAGACCCATGACAGGGCTCATACATGCCAACACCGTTTTTATCTAGCGATGCAGAAGGTAGCATTCCAATAGATCCCGTGAGCATGGCTGCGGTATCCGATAAAATATCACCAAACATATTTCCAGTAACAATTACATCAAACTGTTTCGGCTCTTTCACAAGTTGCATAGCTGCATTGTCGACATACATATGACTAAGCTCTACCTCAGGGTAATCTACCGCCATATCTGATACCACCTCACGCCAGAGAACCGTAGCCTCAAGAACATTAGACTTATCAACAGAACAGAGTTTTTTGTCGCGCACCATTGCCGCCTCAAAAGCCATGCGCGCGATACGTTCTATTTCACTTTCATTATACTTGTAGGTGTTATAGCCCTCTCGCTGACCATCCTCTAAAACCCTTATTCCACGAGGTTCGCCAAAATAAATGCCGCCAACTAACTCTCTGACGATTAAGATGTCTAATCCTGAGACAAGATCGGGTTTTAAGGAAGACGCATGAGCTAATTGAGGATACATTATTGCCGGTCGCAAATTACCAAACAAATCTAGCGCCGATCGAATAGCCAACAGACCTTTTTCAGGCCTCAACTGTCGATCAATATTGTCCCATTTAGGGCCCCCAACAGCACCAAGGAGAATAGCATCCGCATATTTTGCTTTTGATAGGCTAGCCTCAGGACAAGGCTCTCCATAAAGATCTATAGCGGCCCCGCCAAGCTCGGCATAATCAAGGCTGATATTCAAATCAAATAGCTCATTAGCACGCTGCAATACCTTTACCGCTTCCTGCATTATTTCCGGTCCAATATTGTCACCAGGTAGTACCAATACTTTTCTAGATGTCATTTGATCGCTCCAAACACCCAAGGATGCTGTTCTGCACGATCTTGTTCATAGGATTTAATGCGGTCTGCCTTTAACATTGTCAGACCTATCTCATCTAATCCATTGAGTAAACATTCTTTGCGAAACTGATCTAGCTCAAACTGAAAAACCACTCCATCATCACTGGTAACTGTCTGGGCACCAAGGTCAATATCCAATGTAAAGCCCTCTTGTTCATAGAGCGCGTTGAACAAGACATCTATTTCAGGCTCGGTCAAAATGACCGGTAAAAGGCCATTTTTAAAGCAATTATTATAAAAAATATCAGCATAGCTAGATGCTATTATTGCCTTAAAGCCATAATCTTCCAGTGCCCAAGGCGCATGTTCGCGACTAGATCCACAACCAAAATTCTTCTGTGCTAGCAGAATCGAGGCATCATTGTAACGCGCCTGATTCAATGGGAATTCGGGGTTGACCGGTCTGGCGCGACAGTCTTGCCCCGGCTCTCCTTGATCAAGGTATCTTAGTTCATCAAACAAATTGGGACCAAAGCCACTTCGCTGAATAGACTTCAGAAATTGCTTAGGAATAATCATATCTGTGTCAACGTTGGCCCTGTCCATTGGGCCTACAATACCTTTGTGCTGCGTAAATGATTTCATTGAGATACCTCCGTAACTGAACCTTCAAGCAACCAGGGCCTAACATCAACAATATGTCCAGCAACTGCTGCAGCTGCGGCCATTGCCGGGCTCATTAAATGGGTACGACCACCACTACCCTGTCGGCCTTCAAAGTTTCGATTCGAGGTGGAAGCACAGTGCTCACCATTACCTAATTTATCAGCGTTCATTGCTAAGCACATGGAACAGCCAGGTTCACGCCACTCCATACCGGCGGCCTTAAAGATTTTATCCAAACCCTCAGATTCAGCCTGGGCCTTAACCATCTGTGATCCAGGCACTACTAAAACTTGTTTTACTGAACGTGCTACCATCCGTCCTTTAGCCACTCGAGCAGCCTCACGCATATCTTCAATTCTAGAATTTGTACATGAGCCAATAAAAACTCTGTCAACACCAATAGAGGTAATAGGCATACCAGCGACTAAGCCCATGTAGTCCAGCGCTTGTTGAGCACCTTTTCGTAAATCACTGCTAGGTTGATTCTCTGGGTGAGGCACGTTGGCGGTGACAGGCGCCACCATTTCAGGCGATGTTCCCCAGGTCACCTGCGGAATAATTTCTAACGCATCTAGACTAACATCAGTATCGAAAACTGCATCCTCATCGCTTACCAATGTACGCCAATACTCTGAGGCTTGATCCCAGAGTTGACCTTTTGGAACAAACTGCCGGCCCTCACAATAATCTATTGTTCGTTGATCCACCGCTACCATGCCGACGCGAGCACCCGCTTCAATTGCCATATTACAGACTGTCATCCGGCCCTCAATAGACATTTTACGAAACACAGACCCTGCAAATTCGATAGCATGTTGGTTTCCACCCGCAGTACCAATCTTACCTATGATCGCCAAAATAACATCTTTGGGTGTGACACCAGGGCCTAGCTCTCCATCAACAGTAACGCGCATATTTTTCATCTTTTTACTCACCAAACATTGGGTGGCAAGCACGTGCTCTACTTCAGAGGTACCAATTCCATGAGCTAAGCAACCAAGGGCCCCATGGGTAGCTGTATGAGAATCACCACAAACCACCGTCATTCCCGGCATTGTAGCCCCAAGTTCAGGACCCATTACATGAACAATACCTTGACCCATCTCGTTCATTTTAAATTCTTTAATACCAAAATGATCACAATTATCATCAAGGGTTTGAACCTGTATTCGCGAGACTTGGTCGGGAATACCAGCAACGCCGGCTTCACGCTCTGACCGGTCAGTTGAGATATTGTGATCTGGCGTCGCAATATTTGTGTCTAAACGCCACGGGGTCCTACCTGCAAGGCGAAGCCCCTCAAAGGCCTGAGGCGATGTAACCTCATGAAGAATATGTCGATCGATGTATATAAGTGAAGATCCATCCTCGTTTTCGTCAACAAGGTGACTGTCCCAGAGTTTGTCATAAAGCGTCTTAGAAACCATGTTAACTACTCTTAACGTTAAGTTGCCACTAGTATACTCATAGCTTAGAATGAAATAAATTCATATAAAGAATAAAATACATTCCAAAATAGAATCCATCAAAGGCTCGACATGGACAATCAAAATTTAATCGCCTTTATTAGCGCTGCTGAAAAAAAGTCGTTTTCCGAGGCGGCAGCCATTTTAGACGTAACGCAATCCACCATTAGTAAAAGAATCGCACAACTCGAATTTAAAGTGGGCAAAAAGCTCTTTGATCGTATCGCTAGAAAAGTCCATCTAACCGAAGCGGGAAAAGAGTTATTGCCAAGAGCAAAATTGATCACTAAGGAATATGAGCATGCTCTTCAGGCAATTAATGACCTTTCTGGTTCAGTAAGAGGCCCTCTACAACTAGCAATTAGCCATCACCTAGGATTGCATAGGTTACCAAAACTACTGAAAACGTTTACTCAAAAGTACCCTGACGTCACCTTAGACATTGAATTCATGGACTCAGAAAAAGCCTATGATCAAGTCCTCAATGGGCACTCAGATGTCGCCGTAATTACCCTAGCGCTTGATCAGCATCCCAACATAAGGCGACAAAAAATCTGGAATGACCCTCTTCAATTTGCCTGCTCTAGAGAGCATCCGCTGGCGCGTTTAACAAACCCAGAGTTAATCGATCTAGCGCACTTTCCAGTTATTTTGCCGGGACTTAATACCTATACTGGAAGAATAGTGCAGCAATTATTTACATCCAAGAATATTCCCCTTACAGCACCAATGAGCACTAACTATTTAGAGACGATTAGCGCAATGGTCGAGATTGGTTTAGGTTGGAGCGTATTACCCGACACCTTAACCAAGTCCCTTTATGTACTCTCGCTAAATAAACACAAGATTCAACGAGAGTTGGGTTATATCTGCCACACAAAACGCACTTTATCGAGAGCCGCTAGCGCTTTTTTAGCGCTTTTAGACTCAGAAGTTAGTCTACAAAAGCAAGCTAGATAGGCGCTAATCCAGTGTGGACATCAGCATTTTGCCCACGATGGCGCAGATAGTGATCCATCAAGGTTAGTG
>DNBN01000181.1:6096-6564 GCA_003491845.1 Porticoccaceae bacterium
ATAGTGATCCATCAAGGTTAGTGCAAGCATTGCTTCTGCAATGGGTACAGCTCTAATACCAACACAGGGATCATGTCTACCGGTAGTAATCACTTCTGTAGGTTCACCGAATTTGTCAATAGATTTTCCTGGCACCAAAATGCTTGAGGTCGGCTTTAAGGCAAGATGAGCGATAATAGTTTGTCCTGATGAGATTCCGCCAAGAATACCGCCTGAGTTATTAGACAAAAAACCATCCGGCGTCAGTTCGTCTCTATGCTCTGAGCCCTGTTGGCTGACTGAATCAAAACCTGCACCAATCTCGACTCCCTTAACAGCATTTATGCTCATCAAACCGTGAGCTATATCAGCATCCAAACGATCAAAAATCGGCTCTCCAAGGCCTACCGGCACTCCTTCTGCAACTACTGACACCTTGGCACCGATAGAGTCACCTCGCTTACGCAGAGCTTGCATAAATATTTCAAG
>DNBN01000256.1 GCA_003491845.1 Porticoccaceae bacterium
CTGCTTGATCAGGGTGCAAAGCGCACCGCTATACTGGATATAGACTTCCATCATGGCAATGGCACTCAGGATATTTTTTATGACCGCGATGATGTGCTGTTCTGTTCCCTCCATGGAGACCCTCAACAGGCCTTCCCCTATTTTCTCGGGTATGCCGATGAAGTAGGTTCAGGTGAAGGCTTAGGTTACAACCTGAACTATCCCATGCCTAGGGACACCAGCTTTGCCCAGTGGCAGAAATCGTTGTCTGCTGCACTGGCAAAAATCGCTGCATTTGTACCACAGTATTTAATCGTTTCTCTGGGCGTGGATACTTTTGAAAATGATCCAATTAGCTTTTTTAAATTGACTACAGCTGATTACTTCACTACTGGCGCTATGATTGCTGAACTGCGGAGACCCACTCTTTTCGTGATGGAAGGTGGCTATGATATTGATGAAGTAGGCATCAACGTGGCCGAAGTGCTCAAGGGCTTTGAATCAGTCAAATAAAGGCTCTTTGTTCGCTATTGGTCTCCCACAGGGGTAGCCACTGTCTTGATTAACTCATTGCCATCCACAAACCCTCGCAGAACCTTGGCGCCCTGCGCCCAACCTTCCTCCTTGGCAATCTGACTGGCTTGCAACTGAGCTTGCTCCTGAGCCACTACATGATCAAAGAATTGCTGGTGTTGAGGGTCGGCAAGATCTCGTAGCTGCTCGAGTTTGGGGATATAGGGAACAATAACTTTAATCAAAGACTCTGGCCTAAAGGTTACCAAGTGCGTAGCCAAGCCTGCAGCATGCCCCCTGAAGCGAGTAAACCAATTGGCTTTGTAGTCGAAATTTAGCGAAATCGCGTTGCGTTTATATATATCCTGATTAACCACCTCAAGATCATAATATGCCTGATAGAAAACGCCTGCTGGGTCATCTTTCAGCACATGGGCCGCTTTTTTCATGCTTAAGTAAGCAAATGTGCGATTATCAAATTCGTATTTCAACCGCTTCATATATAACGTTTGATCTTCAGCCTCTGTTGCACTTATAGGCATAGCTATCACCATCAATATGTATGCTGTTAAAAGTATCAGTCCTGTTTGTAATATAACTCTCACATTGGTCTCCCAATAGTTTTTATACAAATATGTTCATATGTGATCGCTAACCATCGCTGTCAATCGTGCTCAAGCACTCGGCGCATAAAAGTGAATACAGAATCCCAATGCGCTATTGAGGGAGAAGATTTTGGCATCACATCCTCAAAAGCATGGGGGCCGCCTTCAGTGACCAAAAGCTCACAATCCACACCGCTGTCATTGAGACGTTGAGCATAAGCAATACTCTCTTCATAAAATAAATCTATATCACCTATGCCTAACCATGCCTGAGGAAGCCCATGCAACGATTGACGGCGGGCAGCCACAGCATAAGCCGGGGCCTCAAGCAAGCCTGGCGACTGCCCCAAATAACAGGCCCAACCACCCCAGTTATTATCGTTATTCCAAAAAAAATGTTTCTGCTTGGTTAAATCCATTCGAGTCGCCGTGCGATCATCTAGCATCGGACACAGAAGGAGCTGCGCCACCGGTTGCTGATCACCCTCATCATAGAGTCGCTGAGCCAGCGTTGCTGCCAGCCCCCCACCTGCACTCTGACCACCAATTACCACCAGTTGTGGATCAACACCCAAGTCACTGGCATTACCCTGCAACCATTCCCAACTTGCGACTATGTCGTCCAAAGCTGCAGGAAAAGATTTTTCTGGTGCCAGTCTATAGTCAACTGAAATCAAGGTGATGCCCAATGCCTCAACTATTCTGCGTATGGAAAGGTCATCCGAGCTGGCATCACCAAGGAGGTAACCACCACCATGAATCCACAACAATGCCCCATTACTTTTAGGTACTAAAGGCTGATAAATTTTACTTCGGGATTGATCATGATCAATCCAGCTTACCTTAATATTTTGATCACCCTTAAATTTGGGTATCAATTTCAACAGACAGCTCACAACCATTCTGGTTATTGATTTTTCATAAGATAACGCTGGTATCCACCGAGCATAACCGCGCAACTCTGGGTGTACTTTGTCTAGGTCCATAATCAATTCTCTTAAATCATCGTATTTAATGTGGCCATAAGGAGCTACAAGAGTTTTATCCAGTTTAAATGGTTAAAAACTAGCTCTCACACTGATCTCCAAATCCGTCTATATGAATAGCTTGCGTATTTTATCTCACCACAGGGACCAACTTTATGGAATTGACTCACCGACCCTTAATCAGGCCGGTGAGAGGCTGAGCGCCTAGACAGATACTTTATTCAGTGTTGTCGTTTGCCAGTTAGTATATTCCATCAATCCATGCAGAGAATTCTCGCAACCTAAGCCAGACTGTTTATGCCCTCCAAAGGCTTGAAAAGGAGAATATTGATGAATCTCATTTAGCCATACAGTGCCCGCTTCAAGCTGGCTACCAATCCGCTGGATAGCGTCAAGATCATTGCCCCAGACTGAGGCACCAAGCCCATAAATAGTGTCATTGGCACGGGCAATAACATCAGCTTCATCTGACCATTTCATCAGAGGCAAAATTGGACCGAAGGGCTCTTCCCTTACAATTCGAGAATCTTCTGGGGGATTATCGACTAATGACACTGGCACAAACCAACCAGGAGCACTCTCATCGATCTCACCACCAAGGGCAAATTTATAGCCATTGGCGTGGCAGTCTGAGAAGTAATCTTTTACCTTGCCATACTGCATGGAGTTCTGGATTGGCCCCAAATCAGTATCAGCTTCAGTGCCATCGCCTACTTTGATATTGTTGGCAACAAAGTTAGCCAGCGCATCGCGCACTTCGTCATAGACATCCTCATGGATATACAAACGTTTGGTGACATTGCAGAATTGCGCATTATTCTGAAACGCTGCCCAAAATAATTGCGGTGCAATAGCTTTGGCGTCGACATCTGCCATAACAATTGCCGGATCGTTACCACCCAACTCTAGGGTAACGCGCTTAATGGTATCTGCTGCCGAGCGCATAACGTGACGCCCGGTCTCCGTTGA
>DNBN01000320.1:0-176 GCA_003491845.1 Porticoccaceae bacterium
GACTCTACAATCTTATTAATACGGTTGGTTTGAGATAAAATTTGTTGAGCAGATTGACTGATTTGCTCCGGTTGAGATTCATACTCCAAATTTTGCGCTACACAGGCTATTCCTGTGACTGGATTTCCTATTTCGTGAGCAACTCCGGCAGCTAGTCGACCCATCGATGCAAGACG
>DNBN01000320.1:395-3787 GCA_003491845.1 Porticoccaceae bacterium
ACTGGATTACCAATCTCATGGGCGACACCAGCCGCAAGTCGTCCAATAGAAGCAAGTCGTTCATTATCAATTGATTTTTGTACTAAAACTACGGATTCGGTTTTTTCTTCGACTAATAGAATTAGACTATGGTTAATTTCTTCCGCCACCTGTTGTTGTGACTTTTGAAAGTTAAACCACCGAGTATGATTGTCTATAATTAGCCGAACATTATCACTGGTACTATTTCTGCTGGAAATAAATTCGATGATAGCGGATTTCCAAGGATCGGGTAGATCATTTACTGAACTGCCTGATGCTCTATCTTCATTGATATTAGTATAGGCTGCTATGGCTGAATTCCATTTTAAGATTTCGCCATTTTGGTCTATTGAAATTATGCCAATAGGAAGATTATCGAGTATTTGTCGATGGTGTATCCGAAGTTTATTTAGCTCGCTTGCAATACCGGTTAACTGATGTCCGTGAACAGCAATAACTGATTCAAGTAGAAAAATATCTTCTTTTTGCTCTCCCGTTGCTTTTTTTAACGGAAGCGCTGATTGCATAATACGATGAGCAGTTAGTACCCCAAAACGCAGATTGAGTGACGCATTAATGGAATCTCTTAACTGTCGTAGGGCTCCAGGTCTTATTTCAGCTTCATTAACCCCAAGCACATCCAAAGCAGTTTGTACTTCAATATCCGCTTCTTCACCCAATGCCAAACGTAAACTTTCCCTTATTTCGCCAATGGAATTATGCTTGATCTCTACTCTTATGGGTATATAGACATTGTCCGCCATACAAATAACGGCAAAATTCTGTTCATCTTCACTCATTTTAGTGAAAATCGAAAACAGCGTGCAAAGTGTTATATTGAGAATCAGTGCTTCGATAGACCAGACTTCCCATGCTTGCATGCCAAATAGTAATGATTTGTCGATCAAAGGTACTTGCCATTGCCAATCGCCAAAAACTAAGGGTGCCGCAAGTGAAATAAACCAAATAAACATACCGCCGAAAAGTCCTGCTAGAAATCCTTTACGATTGACTTTTGGCAGGTATACAGCTGCTAACATTCCGGGGGTTAATTGTGCTAAACCGGCTAAACCGACTAAATAAAGATCGGTAATGCTCCTACTATTAATTGCATTACTCAGTAAAATACAGATCAGCAGGAGTCCTAGCGCGATAATTAAATAACGATAATTAATCCACTTGGTTAAGTTCTGCGTTTTTGATAATGCCGTGACTGGCAGGATAATACTGTTGAGGATCGTTCTGGTTAATAGCATAACCAAGCTGCTACAAATTGCCACCGAAATCAGTAGAACAGCGGCGGCAGCAATACTAGCAATTATTGGCTTACCTAACATTAGTGGCAGGCTATATAAATACTCTTGAAAGGCTGATGCTGATTGCAGTGCTATGCCGCTCCACAGCATAGGAAAAGCTGGAATACAGGCCAAAAGCACGAGCAATGGATAAGTCCAAGACATGGTTTTAGATTGATGCTCAGAGATATCCGTGGAGACGAGAATATTGAAATTAGTAGGCATAGCCAGCGCACCAGCCAAAAAAATGATAAAAAGGCTGTAGGATATGTCTAAGCGTTTTATTGTGGTTTGTTGGCCTGTCTGGAGAACCCAAGTGTCCATTTCTTTGAATCCACCAAATGCTGACTCTACTGCTGTCCAAGTAGATAACACAAGCGCCAACATTAGCAGCATTCCAGCAGCAGACATAATCCATCGGATTTGAGACACTATACCCAACTTAATTGAACGGAAGATAACGAATGCAACGCCAATTATTAAAGCAATGCTGCTCAAGAACTTTTTAGGGGCATCAAATACCATGTTGATGATGGAATCAAAGGCTAGAATATGCGCGAGTATTATCGGTATTAATACTAAAGCAGTCGCAATACAGCTGGTGATGGCCACTAATCTGCCGCGATAGCGGAAGGTTAGGAAGTCTATCGATGTAGCAAACCTAACCACACGGCTTAATCGTCGAATGGGAAATAGAACCAAAGGAGATAAGGTGAAGACTAAGGAAAACGCGAATAAAGCGAAAATAGTACTGTAGCCGTAACGACCGACCATCTCGATTGTGCCCATTGCCAGTAGCACACCGATACTCGCAACTAAAGCAAGTGACAGGATGATATCTTGGCTTACTTGACTACTTTTTAGGCTTATTTTGTAGGTTGTTAGACATGCAAAACCTATGCTAAAGAGTGTGAGGCTAATTACCAATATATTCATGGTTTGCTGCGCTTACGCTGAAGTATAAAGGTAGAAAAAACTAATAATCCCCATACTAAAAACGGTCTAAACCAATGCCCTGAGGGCTCTAAGGCCCATTGGATTGCAAGAGGAAAAACAACGATGCCAAGTAGTAAGAGGGTCGCAACCAGTTGATAGTTAAACATAAACACCGTATCTAAAAGAAAGAACTAAGACGAATTTCTTCCAAGATGGTATTGAAGAACGTCTTGCAAAGCAAATCATGAGGTGGATATGGATAAATTTAAAATCCATGAGGAGCAGAAATACTTAGGCTAGGCTTTATTTTTTTAGAATTCCAATGAGCTATGGCCCACGCTATTATTTCATTCACACTTGAGTTATGTAAGGACTCTGGTGGTGACTGTTGTAGCCAATCAAGAGCAGACCATAAGGTTAAGGATTCCTCTCCTTGCTTGAGGCTCGCAGCGCAATTTTGCTTGCTTAGCTTTTGCCCTAAAGCATTGGTTGCAATTGGTATATGTGCATACTGTGGCTGGCTGTAACCAAGACAGCGTTGCAAGTAAATTTGGCGAGGGGTAGAGTCGACAAGATCTGAGCCGCGCATCACATTGGTAATACCTTGATAATGATCATCTAAGACCACTGCCAGTTGGTATGAAAATAGTTGATCTTTTCGTTGGATTATAAAATCACCAACATAGTTGGTTATATTTTGATCATAGTCGCCAAGAATATGGTCATAAAACCCTATTAAAGTCGGTTGAGAGGGAAGGCGAATTCGAACAGAAGTCTCTCCTGAGATTAATTCAAGTGACCGACAGAGACCATCATATATACCATTCAAGGTTGATAAACGTTTCCTGTTACAACTGCAGTAATAAGCTAAATCTTTGGATTTGAGATGTTCAATAGCGGCTGCATACGCCGCTAGCCGATTACTTTGATAAAGCACAGGGCCGTCCCAGTGTAACCCGTGAGCACAGAGTTGGCGCAATATAACGTCACTTGCGCCAAGTACTTCGCGGGGCGGATCAATGTCTTCTATACGAAGCATCCAATGGCCGCCCACAGATCTAATATCTAGGAAACTAGCAAGGGCACTAATTAACGAGCCAAAATGAAGTGGACCTGTGGGCGAAGGTGCAAAGCGGCCAA
>DNBN01000323.1:0-1338 GCA_003491845.1 Porticoccaceae bacterium
GATGCAATTGAAGGATTTAAAAATTTCAGTCATGCAAAACCTATTTAATGCCAAGCTAGACAATTTAAGGTTGCTAAACTCGCAGGCTACTACCTCCCACTGGCGCTACCTAAGAGAATAAAACAAGGCATAAATAAAAAGATGAGTGAAAATCTACGTCGAGCAAGAACCTCTGAACAGAAACATTTTCGTCGCCAGCAAATACTAAAGGCCGCGGAAGTGCATTTTGGGGAGGTAGGTTATGAAGCATTCTCTATGGCAAATCTTGCTAAACAAGCTGGTGTCGTTAAGGGTACTCTATATCTGTACTTTAAGACTCGCGAAGAAGTATTTTTAACCTTGTACAATCAGAGTCTAAACCGCTGGTCAGAAGAATTCATTGAACATCTACAACCAATAATGAACGATAAAGAATATGCCTCGGTGCTCTACGAAACGGCTATGCAAGACCAATTATTTGTACCCTTGCTCGGCCGGCTAGAACAAGTTATAGAGCACAATGTATCCATAGACAGTCTAATCCATTCTAAGCGACTGTTTATTCGTCAGGTTAATTATATCGCGCAGACAACGAGCGCTATATTAGGTCTTAGCACCCTAGGTGCACAAGAAGTCGTGCGAACTATGGGCGTTTTATTGGTAGGTGCAACCAGAGCTGACCAAGCTCCTTCATTAGATGCTGAGGACGTACCTTCAGATGTGAGATCCTTAATTGATCTTTTTTCATCAGAAAATTTGTTTATTAGCAATGCCTGCAGAATTATTGCAGGAATTCGTAGCAGTGATTCTTTGGAATAAAACACGACTACCTAAAATATATTAACAGTAGCAATGAAGTAAAACGTAAGACTCTAGATCGATAATGGCCAAGGAAAGCCTTTCTAGTTGTAATAGTTGGACCCCACAATTTTAAATATACAGAACCTATTATAGGCCCCCTGAAACATCGCGAAGTAATGGTAAAACATAAGCCTCTCTGTTTTGACTCAACAAAGCGCAGTGGAATGCTAGAGAAACATGGCTTCTATGACTGGCTTTTGTCACTGTAACCCAACACTGTTGAGGAGGAGCGCGGTAATGACTTAACATCAATTTTAACCCTCGACAAATTAATGAGACGATTTCTTTGGTGTCGGCTTTTGGATCTTTGTACTGCTGAGAGAACACGCTAGGGCACTCTTGACAAACCGCTAATACCATTAGAGGACGATATACTCGATCAAAAGATGGGCATTATCAAACATGTAATGAGGCTAGAGCACTGGACAAGCTAATAACTTCAGCTTGCCAGCAATGGACTCTAATTGTCCATGGGAAAAATGGTGGGCCGTCCGCGAC
>DNBN01000323.1:1661-7256 GCA_003491845.1 Porticoccaceae bacterium
TGAGCTAACGGCCCTCAGAGGAGGTGCGTATCATACTGACCAGATAACAAAATTCAAGCGTTATTTTGATATCTAGTAGGGTCTTTTACACTAGCGTCTAAAAAACCTTGTTTTCGTAGCCGGCAACTATCACATTTACCGCACGCCAAGCCCTCTAAACTGGCTTGATAACACGACACAGTTTCAGAATAATTCACACCTAAGGCCAAGCCAGTTCGAATAATAGTTGCTTTAGTCATATCGATGAGAGGGGCTTCAATTGTCAGTTTATTACCTTCCACGCCAGCTTTTGTCGCCAAATTAGCCATGCTTTGAAAGCTTTGTAAATAAGCTGGACGGCAATCAGGGTAACCAGAATAATCAACCGCGTTAACACCCAAAAAGATAGTGTTTGCACGAATTACTTCCGCCCATCCCAACGCAATCGACAAAAAAACCGTATTTCGTGCCGGGACATAGGTCACAGGAATACCTATCGAAGCCTCTTCTGGAACATCAATATCGGTATCAGTCAGCGCAGATCCGCCAATAGCACCTAAGTCGAGCTTAACCACCTTGTGCTCTTTGACGCCCATTAAAGTAGACACTTTACGCGCAGCTTTAAGCTCCGACCGATGGCGCTGCCCATAGTCAAAACTGAGAGTATAACATTCATAGCCCTGACTCAATGCCATCGCTAAAACCGTCGACGAATCCAACCCGCCAGATACCAAAACAACGGCTCTTTTTGAGGACATGGTTAATAATCTCTTAGTCAAAGTTCGTTTCAATAAACTTGGTTGCCTTTTCAGAGACCCCGCCATTACTGCTAACAGCAGCCTCAAGATACTCTCTAGCAAGATCTTGCTGACCTAGCTGAAAGTAAATCTTCCCAAGCTTAAACTTTGAATCTGCACCTTTTGGATGATCGGAATATTGTTCAATAATCATCGTAAAAGACTGCCGTGCCAACTCGGTGTCACCACTCAACAGGTAGATTTCACCCAACCAGTAATATGCATTGGCAGCAAATGGACTCTCAGGATAGCTATCAAGGTGAAGTTTAAGAGCTTCAGCTGCACCCTCTATATCACGATCTTTGAGCAATTTATTAGACGCGGCTGAATAGTCATCTTTAACCTCAGCCTCATAAAAATCACGCCCTGTTTGTTCAGATCGACCATCCGTATTAATGCTCGATATTATCGCTGAATTTTGAGCCAATAGATTGGTAGGGTTCTGATTAGGATCATCATTAATTGGCGCAATCATTAGCTCGCCCGCCGCCGAAGCACCTAAGCGGCGATCTATATCTAAATAATCATCAAGCTGCTGTTGCTTCACCTGCTGCAATTCATAGCCAAGCTGCTCCACCATACCTCTAAGCGTTCGGACCTCTTCCCTAAGGTCAAGCATCACATCATAACGATTAGCCGCTAGCTGAGCGGTATCAGATAACGCAGGCACTTCAACCTGCTCTGATATAACCATCGCCTCCGAATTACTTGCCTCCACGACTGGTACCACATTTTGGGCTACGACAGGTGGAACGGTAGTCAACAGTAAAAAGCCTAGCGTGGGGATTGATTTCATAATGATCTCCATATCCAGTATGGTGCCTTAATATCACAAACAGTCTAGCTATGAGCACGCTGGCACATCCAAGATACAGATGTACCAGCTCATTTAGAAATTACTTGAGCTCAACCCGGCGATTCATGCTCCAAGCAGCTGAATTACTGCCAAAGGAAGCTGCTCGCTCTTCACCATAACTAACAACTTCAATATTACTACTTGGAACTCCTTGCATAACCATAAACTCTTTAACCGCATTAGCTCTGCGCTCAGCCAGTGCCATATTATACTCGCGAGTGCCTCTCTCATCTGCATGACCTTCCAATCTAATCGATGAAGGATAGGCGATCATAAATTGGGCATGGGCAACAAGCGCTGCTCGTGTTTCAGCTGATAATACTGCTTTGTCAAATTCAAAGTAAAAAATCGTATCTGCCGAATTGACAGGCTCTGCAGCTTCCTCAATCATTGCAGCAGCGGCCGCAGCTTTGGCTTCAGCTTCAGCTTGATTTTGCAACTCTAGAGATGCAGCCTGCACCGAGGTGTCTTCAATCGTAGATGAAGCCTCATCTAATGGTGTCGAGCTACATCCGGCTAGTAGTGCTGAGGATAAAACCAGCGGAAAACCTAATTTAGTTAATGTGTTTTTCATAAAAAGTTCCTTGTAAAATGTAAGTATTAATGACAATGATAAAATGGTCTTATCGCAAAAACGGTGACCAAGCAGGCTCTCTAACATCTCCGGACTTTGCTGGTAAAAGATATCTTACACCAGCATCAAGAGACACAGCTGACAAGACTCCTTTATCGCCCTGTTTAGTTGCATATATTAACATAGCACCGTTGGGCGCGACGGTTGGCGACTCATCTAATTGTGTTTTCGTCAATTGTAGCATTCGACCAGTCTTTAAATCGAGCGTTGCTATGTGAAAAACCCCCTTCTCTCGGTGAACCATCACCAGGGTCCGCCCATCAGGTGCAAGACTCGGCCTTGCGTTGTAGTTACCTTGGAATGTTATTCTTTGCACTGCTCCAGATGCAACTGTTAATTTATAAATTTGTGGGCTACCTCCCCTATCTGAGGTAAATAAGATACTTTCACCATCAGGCATCCAAGTTGGTTCAGTATCAATTGCAAAATGACGGGTTAGTCTGGACAACTTATTAGACAAGAGATCAAGAACATAAATTTCAGGATTGCCATCTTTTGACAAAACCAAAGCCAGCTTTGAACCGTCAGGAGACCACGATGGAGCTCCATTAAGGCCACTAAAGTTGGTTAATTTTTGACGTGCCGCAGTAACCAGTTGCTGTCGATAAATTGCTGGGCGACCGGACTCAAACGACACATAAGCTAACTCATCCCCTGCGGGCGACCATGCCGGAGACATAATAGGCTCAGAGGACTTGAGCATCAATTGCTCTCTGGCGCCATCAGAGTCAGAAACATTCAGTTTGTAGACAAAGCTACCATTTTTTTGCTCTGCGGTTACATAAGCCAAGCGTGTACTAAAAGCACCACGTATACCGGTGATCTGCTCATACACCTTATCACTGGCCAAATGCGCTAAATCCCTTAGCTGAACTTCTGTGCCACGAACAACATGTTTGAAAATAACTTTTTGTGCATTTACATCGAGTAAACTAAAGCGCAACTCAATTGTATTATCCAGCCTGTCTTGATTAAGAGCGCCTACAACAAGATACTCACTACCCAATAAGCGCCAGTCACGGAAATAGACATCCTCTGGAGATGAAGGAAACGAAAGCATATTTGCGCGAGAAACTGCTTTAAAGAGCCCGCTTCTGTTTAGATCAGACTCAATCACAGCGCTGACATCCTCACTTAGCACCGTTCCGGATAGCAGCATGGGGGCAACTGAGATAATCGTAGGTTTATCATTACCTTTGGATACCTTAATAACCAATTCGCCCCACGCGTGAGCTGAACACATAATCATCGTAATACAAAAAAAGGTCTTGCGAACAAGATGCAATGAGGACGCGCGTTTAGATAACATGGGATACTCCTAGTATCATAATCTTAAATCTTGAGGGCTAAAAAGCACACTAACTTGGCGGAATTTTCTTTCAAACAAACTAGAGGACATGGATTGAAGCTCAGCAATTTGACCAACTTTAAACGCTGCAAGCTCTACAGAACGATCAAATGCAGCATCGCCACTAGATTGAAGAATAGTCACACCAACAACCCGGCCAGTGGGGACTAACTGTAATCGAATCAGTGTTTCCATCCCTATTCTGGCGCTGGGTGGGCGATTCCAGTTTTCCGACAGGCGTTGCTGAATGATTTGACGATAACTATTAGTCGCTGCCTCATCTTTCTGCGTCTGAAGAAGAGCATCTTCTTCAGCAATTTCCTTACTAAGGGCCTCAGCTAGGTCAGCCACCAAAAGCTCTTGCTGTAACGCCTTTTGCCTAGAACGCTCGATTTGATCTTGCTGTTGTTTTTCTCTGCGCAAATTTTCTTTTCGACGATCCTCTGCCTGCTTTACTCGAAGCTCTCTTGCCCGATCTTTTTTTGCTTGCCGTTGACGTTGCTGCTCTCGTTTTATACTACGATCTTTAGGTTGGCTTTTGGTAGTGACAACCTCTTTTTTGACTGGCGCCAACGACACTAATGCCGCTTTGATATATTGTGGCTCAATGACCACCCTGGAAGTGTCAGAAGATTCACCCAATAATAGTCCTGCCACCAAAACAGTATGCAATCCAATACTAAATAGAGCACCTGACATATAATTTGTAGAGTTATTCATTTCACTGTCGCGGCGGCTCAGTTACAAGACCCACAGACAACGCACCGGCTCGTTGCAGCTCAGTCATCAAATTGACCACAGCCCCGTAATCAACGCCGCTATCCCCCCATACAAGTATAGGTGTCTCAGGCTGTTGTCTAAGTAATTTTTCCACGCGCTCTTTGACAAAAGACAGAGATTTAGACTGATTCACACCTTTTTCATCAATCCAGTAACTGCCATCATTTTTAATAGAAACAATAAACGGATCTCTCTCCTCTGAATTGATCGGTGCCGAATTAGCAATCGGCAGGTCTACCTTAACCCCCTGCATCAAGAGCGGCGCAGTGATCATAAAAATAACCATCAGGACTAGGGTGACATCAATGTAGGGGACCACATTAATTTCAGCGACTAATTTGCGTTTTTGCTTTTTCCGCTTCACAGCTCTAAACTCCAGAAACGTTGTTTATCGCGCGTATACCTGCCGATGTAAAATACTTGAAAACTCATCTGCAAAGGTATCATACCCGGTGCTAATAGCCTCCGCTTTCGCCGCATAACGGTTGTAGGCTATAACCGCAGGAATAGCTGCAAACAGACCCATGGCAGTTGGGATAAGGGCCTCAGATATACCAGGCGCCACAGCTGCTAGGGTAGCTTGTTGCATCATGCCTAAACCTCTGACTGTGTCCATAATTCCCCAAACAGTACCAAACAAACCGATATAAGGACTAACTGAAGCGACATTTGCCAAAAAGGGAAGGTTTGCACTAAGCTTTTCATCTTCTCGAGACAGCGCCACGCGCATAGCTCTATCAGCACCTTCCATAACCGCTTCTGGGTCTGCCCTATCCGACTGAGCTAGGCGATTAAATTCGCGAAAGCCTGCTCTAAAAACATTCTCTATACCGTCAGAAAGTCCCATCTCTTTCGCCTTATCTGTCAGTTCTTGATACAACTCAGCCAAGTCAACACCTGACCAAAAAGTATCCTCGAAGGCGCGAAAATGAATCTGAGCTTGACTTAAAAACATACCGCGCTGCACGATCATGACCCAAGACATCACTGATGCAACAAACAAAACAGTCATCACCGCCTGAACCAAAAAACTTGCATTAATAATTAATGTTAAGATCGATAAGTTATCGTCACTCACAGGTATAAACTCCAATATCAGTCATTAAGGCCTTTTAATTTCGCATACATCGGCAAGGGTATGGCAGCAGGTTTTTTTGTTCGTGCGTCTAAACAGGCAACTTTTACATCCGCTTCTGCAAGA
>DNBN01000094.1:0-242 GCA_003491845.1 Porticoccaceae bacterium
TTGCCATTGGCCTGTTCATCAAAGTTAATACTGACAAATATTTGGACCACTTTTTCGTTATCGATGATGGGTGAGTGACGTAAAATTAGGCGTTAACGGTGACTTATATGTATACTTTTGATATGTACAAGAACACCAGTTTTCTCCTACTTTATAACCTAAATATTTCTTTTTTTTAGCACTTATATATTTATAAGCCGCCAAATATGGCTAAGGTCTGAAAAACGAAAAACGAAAAACGA
>DNBN01000094.1:581-22537 GCA_003491845.1 Porticoccaceae bacterium
GAAAAACGAAAAACGAAAAACGATGTACGCGGCAAGAGGGTAGAAATTGACAATATTAAAGGTACGTGCAAAATTATTAGGATTCTGGGTGAGTATTCTTGTGGGTTTCACCAGCGGTAGTCTCTGCGCAGGGGAGCCTCCCATAGAAGTCACTGCTCTGAATTATGTTCAAGCGAAAACCGCTATTCAGTTTGATAAGTATATGGCTAGGGCAGATGGAAAAGTTAACACCTTTAGTCATGGACGAAGGATTGTTGGTATTGACCAGCGCAGCAGCAAGCGGCTCAACCGAGATACCTTATACAGTGTTGCCATCGTTGATATTAGTGAGGGTGCCAGCCTAACGATTCCAGATACCCATGGTCGCTATATGTCTGTGCAGGTGATTAATGAACATGGTTTTACCAACAAGATTTTTCATGATGTTGGTAAGCATGATCTCACTGTAAAAAAGTTTGACACACCTTATGTATTGCTTTTAGTGCGAACCTTGGTATCGGACTCAATGCCAGATGATTTAGCAACGGCACATGCGCTACAGGATAAGTTGACCATTGTTAGTGCATCACAGCGGTTATATACCCATCCAAACTACGACGCCGTTAGTATGGCGGCCACTACAGAGCTTTTGTTATTGTTGAGTCAAGGAATTCATGACAACGCAAAGGCCGCTGGTACTAAAGCGCAAGTCAATCCGATCAAACAGCTTTTGTTGTCTGCCTACGGGTTTGGAACCTTGCCTGAATCGGAGTCTTATTTACTGACTGTTGCGCCTAAGCTCACTGCTGGCAAGGCTTATGCGCTGACGGTCAAAGGTGTTCCCGTAGACGGATTTTGGTCTCTAGCGATGTATAATAAAGATGGCTATTTTGAGAAAAATAAACACAATATTTATAGCTATAGTGATAAAACTGCCACAAAAAACCATGATGGATCAATTACACTACACTTCGGAGGAGACCCTCTGAGTATTAACTATATGCCCATTACTGAGGGCTGGAATTATGTCGTTAGAATGTATAGGCCTAGAGCTGAGCTACTAGATGGCCGTTGGATCTTTCCATCTCCTGTGGAGATAACGAAATGATTATTAAAAAAGTGTCTATGATTTTATTTATCAGCCTCGCGCTGTTAATCAGCGGTTGCGATCGAACCGTTCAGGCACCTGGAGAAGGTGGTGTTGTGTTTAATGAGCTAATGCCACTTAGTGCAATCCAGCACGTTGAACCAATCCAGTGGTTAGAGCTTTCTAATATTGCCTCTGCCCCGGTCAATCTTATTGGCTGTAAAATAAGTAATCAGGATCAGCAAATATTCCAGATTACTGATAATCTGATTATTGAATCTCAAGGTTTTTTGGTTATTCCTAGTACAGAAACTGCCCAATATGCAGCGCACAATGTACTTCGAGACGCCATTATAACTTATCCATCCGAGGTTTTTAATATAGTTGAATTTGGGGAACTTAGTCTATCTTGTGATGGTCGGATTATAGACAAGGTCATCTATGAGGTCAGTCCAAAAACCGTGGCAGCAAGTGCTAGATCATGGCAACTAGCACCTGATTTACCCGAGTCAAATCTTCAAATTGAAGAAAAAAAATGGTGCTCGGCAATTCTAATTGAATCATTGATGTATGGTGATCGACGTTTTGCATCTCCAGGTGCGAGTAATCCCGTTTGCGAAGCTGCGATGCCCTATGTTAGTTACAATGATCAAGAGTCGGTCTTAATCAATAACATAGATTGGCAGGCCACCTTAAAAGTTGCTGAGACAGAGTTTGCTAGAAAGCTGTCTACATCTGAATTGCCAATTTGGGGGATTCGAGATCAGGTAATTACCCCTGACATCGCCACAAAGATTGCTGCCCTATACTTTGATAATATTGATATGCTGTATAAAACATCACCATTTACTATGCTAGATTGGAATCACGCTGTTTGGCATCTTTCATGGGCAATCTCTAACCTTTATAGAAATGGCAATGCTGACGTAAAAAAACAGCTGCAACTGGCCTATGAAGATGCAATTAAACGGCCAGAGACGCTCGAGCGTTATACCTATATTGCTATTGACCATATTAGAAATGACATTGTGGTCATGGGCGATATCCACACGCCGGCGAACAATCGCATGAAACAACTTATAGTAGTACCGGGTAATCCAGACTACTTACAGAGCTATGATGAATACGAGGATAACGTAAGAAGTCCGCTGTTCCTTAAAACGATCCATTTTTTATACACCTTAAAGACAGTCTTTACAGACAGTACTTATTGATTATTTTGCTGAAACTCCCTGTTTACTGGACTCTGTAAAGGTAGAGTGCAGTTTTATGGCGCAATTATACTGTGCTCAACAAAATGCTAGTTTCGCTATTGGCAATACCATCAATCAAACGCACTTCCCTTAGTACATTGTCAAAATCAGCTAAACTAGATGCTTGAATTTCGGCAACTAGATCCCATGCGCCATTGGTGGTGTGGACCTTTTGTAATTCAGGTAGTCCGCGTAATTTAGCAATAATTTTAGAGGTTGACTTGCCCGTGACCTCAATCAACATAACTGCCCGAATGGCACTGTCATCGACACTTGCACTGGCACGTATGGTAAACCCAATAATGGCATCAGTTGCTATCAACCTGTCTAAGCGGTTTTGTACTGTGCCTCGAGATACTTTAAGAACTTGAGCTAATTTAGAAATAGAAGCCCTTGCATCAGTTCTAAGTAGTGATATGAGTTCACGGTCTAAAGAGTCATAACGTACTGTTCGATTGTTGTTTTTCATAAGAAAGGTAGCGTTACCATAAATTAATTACCATTATGGCATTTTTAGCTGACATTTTGGCAAATATAAGGGTAATTATTACAAAATATTGCTATATCGTTTAGCTGATAATGTCCTTACTATTTCACTATACAGATAAACATCTATCTACAATTTGAACAATGTTTGATATCGATCCATGGATTAGAGATGAGGTAGCAAGGCTTTATGAAAAACTTACCGGCGATAGACGCTAGTAGTATCCTCCACCCAGCAACCAATGCCGATGATTTTGCGCGAACGGGTTCTAAAATTATCGAATCCGGAAAGGGAATTTATTTAAAGGACCATAGAGGTAAAAAATTAATTGATGCAGTAGCGGGTTTATGGTGTGTCAATGTAGGCTATGGACGCGAGGAACTCGCAGATGCGATGCATAAATCGGCTTTGCATTTGAGTTACTATCATACGTTTTCAGGCATGTCTAACACACCACAAATAGAATTAGCCGAGCGGTTATTAGAAAAAGTTCCCCCAGGGCTGTCTAAAGTGTTTTTTGGTAGCGGTGGCTCTGATGGGAATGATAGCCTGATAAAAATAATCTGGTATATCAATAATATTCGCAACCAACCGCAAAAGAAAAAAATTATTTCTCGATGGCAAGCTTATCATGGAACCTCTTTGGCTACTGCAAGCCTCACTGGATTACCCTCATTTCATACGGACTTTGATCTACCAGTGAGTAATATTTTACATACCGAGTCACCCGACTTCTTTCGGCACGGCCTTGTGGGAGAAACCGAAGAAGCATTTTCAGCACGACGGGCCCAACAGCTCGAGGATATGATTTTACGAGAAGGTAAAGACACTGTTGCAGCATTTATTGCTGAGCCCGTATTAGGTGCTGGCGGCGTAGTTCCGCCACCAAAGGGTTATTTTGACGCTATTCAAAAGGTTCTAAAACGCTATGACATTTTATTTATTGTCGATGAGGTTGTTTGTGGTTATGGCCGTTTGGGTACCTGGTTTGGCAGTCAGTATTATGATTTGAAACCGGATATGATGACTACCGCAAAAGCCTTAACCAGTGGTTACTTTCCATTTTCAGCATCATTTTTATCCGATGAAATATGGCAACTTCTTAAAGAGGGTTCGGCTAAATATGGTAATTTTGCGCATGGCTATACCTATGCTGGGCATCCCATTGGGGCGGCAGTTGCCATGGCTAACTTAGATATCATTGAAAACGAGCATTTAGTAGATAATGCTGCATTAGTTGGTACTTACTTTCATCAGCAGCTTCAGCAAAGGTTTGCTAAAGACAGTTTTGTTGCTGAGGTGCGCGGGGTAGGTATGATTGCTGCGGTGCAGCTGGTTAAAGACAAAAATCAGAGAACTTTCTTTGACAAAGAGACAAAAATTTCGGCCAAAGTAGCTCAGCAGTGTTATGAAAATGGTCTGATTGCAAGACCTTTGCCATCGCTCGATTCAATGGCGTTCTCACCACCACTAATCTGTACAAACAATGATATTGACAACATTATTGATCGGTTTGAGGCGTCCGTCCGCAAGGTGATTAGCCAAGTACTGTAATTTGTATTGGGCACAACTACTAAAGGTTACATGAAGGTTAATCATTATGATTATTGTTAGACCTATTAAAGAGCAAGACCTTGATAATCTGCTGCGCTTAGCTAAAGCCGCTTATCCTGGAATGACAACCTTACCTCCAGATAGAGACGCGTTGGTTAAAAAAATTGAAAAATCAACTACTAGTCTCCATAAGGATGTTGTTGAGCCTGGGCGCGAAAATTATCTTTTGGTCATGGAGGATACTACTACCGGCCTATTGGTGGGAACTGCGGGTATTATTTCGCAGCTTGGCGAAGATGATCAATTTTACTCCTATAAGCTAAACAAGGTTACTCATAGCAGTAAAGCTCTAGGTAAAAAAGTTAGCGTTGAAACCCTTAATTTGTCCAACCACTTTGAAGGTTTTGCTGAGGTTGCCACACTATTTTTAGATGATGCTTATCGACAAAAAGGTAACGGAAAATTACTGGCTCGAAGTCGTTACTTGTTTATGGCTCAATTTAGACAGCGGTTTCCTTCGCAAGTGATGGCAGATTTACGTGGCTATTTTGATGAAAATGGGCGCTCACCATTTTGGGACGCCATAGGCCAGCATTTTTTTGATATGGACTTTGCTGCCGCCGACTTATTTGGTGCGGTTAATGGTAACCAATTTATTGCTGATCTAATGCCCAAACAGCCTATTTATGTCAATTTATTATCCAAAGCTGCGCGGGAAGTTATAGGTCGTCCTAATGATCAGGGTAAAGCTGCTTTAGCCATGCTAGAGAAGGAAGGCTTTCTTTGGCGTGGACAGATAGATATTTTTGATGGTGCCCCAAGCGTTGATACGTTTATAGATCACATAGCCACCATTAGATCCAGTGCTGTGGCGGATATAGTCGGTCAAGCAGAGGCGCCGGACAGTTCTGAATATTTGGTTTGTGGGGGTGACATTAGAGCATTTAAAGCCTGCATTTCAGTTATTGAAAAAACCTCTGAGGGCAATATTAAGCTGCCTTTGGAGACATTAGATGGATTGAGTTTGTCTGTTGGTGAGCGCGTCAGGTACGTAGCACTCTAGGGCAAAATGCATTGGGCAAAATAAATTACCTGATTACTATATTTACTTAAAAATAGGAGGCAACACGTGTCAGCTACCGTGGAGATGAACTTTGATGGTCTGATTGGCAGTACCCATAATTATGCGGGTTTATCACAGGGTAATTTAGCCTCAACAAATAATGCTGAGCATGTGTCGCGACCGCGCCAAGCGGCGAAAGAAGGCTTAGCGAAAATGCAAAGATTACATCAATTGGGACTGCAACAAGGCATTTTAATTCCTCATGAGCGACCACATATTCCAACGCTACGAAAAATGGGATTTAGCGGTACAGACCAATCTATTGTCGAAAAAGTGAATAAATCTGCACCTGGCTTATTAGCTAGATGCTACTCAGCCTCTTCTATGTGGGCGGCTAACGCGGCCACGGTATCCCCGGGCAGTGACACTGCAGATGGCCGAGTTCATTTTACTCCAGCAAACTTAAAAACTATGTTTCATCGATCCATCGAGCATGGTATGACGGGCGACATCTTAAAAGCTATTTTCAACAATGATAAGTATTTCCATCATCATGATGCTCTGTCGGGAGGTATCTATTTAGGTGATGAAGGGGCAGCTAACCATAATCGACTATGCAATGCCTATGGTGAGCAAGGGGTAGAGCTATTTGTTTATGGGAAAAAAGATTTTGGGTCTTCTACAATGACTAATCGCTACCCGGCCCGTCAGTCTTTAGAGGCGTCCATGGCTATCGCCCGCAAGCACGGTTTAGCGGAGAGCAAAACGGTAATGGCTCTACAAAGTTTGGAGGTAATAGATGCTGGTGGATTCCACAATGATGTCGTGAGTGTAACCAACAAAAATGTTTTGTTTATGCATGAGCAAGCATTTGCCGATAAAGCCAATCTGTTTGCAAAACTCAACGAGGCCTTCGGCGACACTGCCCTTCATTTTATAGAGGTGCCTGAAGATCGTGTGTCTTTGAGTGATGCGATCAAATCATACTTGTTCAATTCGCAATTAGTCAATTTGCCTGGTGGAGAAGACATGACACTGATATTACCTATGGAAAGCCAGGAGAATAAGAGCGTGCATAGCTATTTGCTCGATCTTATCGAGCAAGACACACCGATAAAACATTTAGAATTCGTCGATGTACGACAAAGCATGCGTAATGGAGGCGGTCCAGCGTGTTTGCGGTTAAGAGTGGTAATGAATGAGCAGCAGTTAGCTGCAGTTAATCCCTCATTTTTGTTTACTGATAGGTTATTTTTAACCTTAAATAATTGGGTAGACAAACATTATCGAGATGAGCTTTGCAGTACTGATTTAGCTGATCCTGCATTACTGTTTGAAAGTCGAGCTGCACTGGATGAATTAACACAAATTATGCAGTTGGGTAGTTTTTATTCGTTTCAAAAGGTCTGATGCTATGGCTGATTTTAAATCATCATTGTTTGGTGACCACAGCTTTCTAGAATTTACCTTACAGGATAATACCATTGAAGGTTGTCCTGCTATGACGATCGACAATAATGTTCGAGTAGAACTCTGGGACAATGGTATTCTGTACTTTCATCCTCAGGACGATTTGGCGCTGAATTCCATTCTGCTGTCAGTTGGTGTGCATGGTAATGAGACGGCTCCCATAGAGATTATTGATCAATTAGTTCGAGAAATTTTTTCTGGGAAAATACCAGTGAAACATAATTTACTGGTGGTGATAGCCAATCCAAAGGCTATTGCTAAAAACTGTCGGCAATGTGATGAAAATATGAACCGCCTGTTCAGTCAAGACTCTATGCCTAATAGTAATTCAAGTGATGAATGTCTTAGGTGTCACAGACTAATGATTCATAGCCAGATTTTTTTCCAGAGAGCAAAAGCACAAAAAATCCATTATGACTTACACACAGCTATCAGGGGCTCTGTTTACAAACAGTTTGCTATCTCGCCAAATAGCATCGCTTCGCCAGCCACAGAATACCAATATGAATTGTTGGGGCAATGGGGTATTCAAGCTATATTGAGCACACAGCAAAAAAGTTCTACTTATTCAGCGTTTACGGCTAGGGTGTGCGGTGCCACCAGCTTTACTTTAGAACTTGGTCAGGTAAAGCCCTTTGGTGAAAATAATGTAGATGAGTTCGCTTCGATAATTAGCGGGTTGACAGCATTAATCAGCGACACAAGAGATCTAACCATGCTGCCCTCGATAGTAGAGCGATTTAGCGTTGTTGGTGAGGTGGCCAAGCAAACAGAATCCTTTCGGCTATGCTTTTCTGAGGACACTGTCAATTTTACTGAGTTTCAAAAGGGCGACATTTTAGCAATAGATCACAATTATCAATATGTTGTTTCAGCTAATGGCGAACGTATTTTATTTCCTAATGAAAATGTTGCTATTGGCCAGCGAGCACTGGTAATTGTCCAGTCTGAAGATAATATAAAAGCGAGTATTCTATGAAAAAAACCAAAGTCTCTATCATTGGTGGCTCCGGCTACCTTGCTGCTGAATTACTACGGAATCTAATCCCCCGTGAAGATGTTGAAATACTGCGTGTTTCTAGTAAGGATCACATTGGTAAAAATATTGGTCAGGTTAATCGCTCTTTTTGGGGACTTAGTGATATTGTTCTTGAGGATATCCCACCCACCGAATGTGCTACTGGAGCGGACATAGTATTTTTAGCCATGCCACATGTGATTACTGCTCGCGTTGCCATGGAATTATTTGCTTTGGATGTCCGAATTATCGATTTATCTGGAGATTTTCGGCTACATCGACTTAGCGACTATACGCGTTATTATGCAGATCAGCATCCTTGTCCAGAAAGACTAGGTACCTTTGTTTATGGCATGCCAGAATTATTTGCAGAACAAATTAAAACCGCCAAACATGTGGCCAATCCGGGTTGTTTTGCAACTTGCATTGCCACCGCTTTATTGCCATTAGCCAGTGCGAATCACCTACGTCAAACGGCAATTAACGTTGTTGCACTAACGGGTTCCAGTGGCTCAGGAGTCCATCCACAGGTGGGTAATCACCACGCTATTCGTACCAATAATTTAAAAGCCTATAAAGTATTTAATCACCAACACACTCCAGAAGTTTTGCAAACTTTAGCTGCCGCAGGTGCCACTGACATCCAATTTGATTTTGTACCGGTATCGGCGCCTTTGTCCCGGGGAATGATGTCCATAGCGCAGTTTGATGTTCCTAAGGAGCTTGAGGAGCATGAGTTGCGTGAAATATACCATGCGTTTTACAAAGAATTTCCGCTTATATCAATATTGCCCAAAGGTATGGCACCAGAGGTTGCGGCTATTAAAAATTCTGCTCGTATTGAAATAGGCATTGATGTCAGCGAAGCACATACTAATGGCTCAAAAACTTTATGTGTGACCAGTGTGTTGGACAATCTAATAAAAGGTGGCGCTGGTCAAGCTATGCAGAATTTTAATCTGATGACTGGTCATGAGAATAACTACCTTTTAGATAGTTTAGGGATGTGGCCATGAGTGATTTAATACATCAAAAAACTAAGACCAAACCTTTGGCGGTGATTAAAGTAGGTGGGGACATATTACTCGATTGTGGACAGCGTACTGGTTTAGCAAAAAATATTTTAGGCCTTCTCCATGAAGGGTGGCATGTAGTGGTAATACACGGTGGTGGGCCTCAGGTATCTGCCGTGCAATCTTGCTACGGCATTGAGCCGCGCAAAATCGCTGGGCGACGTATCACCAGTAAGGAAGATTTAGTCTTTGTAAAACAGGTGCTATGTGGTCAAGTAAATGTCGATTTTGTGGCACTTATGCAAGCCCATGGGATTAATGGGTTTGGATGTCACGGTGCATCCGGACGACTTATTGAGGCTAAAAAACGGCCACCAATATTGGTTTCTGGTGGTGGTTCAACACCTGTAGATTTCGGTGAGGTTGGTGATGTCACTTCCATAAACAGAACATTACTATTAGGCTTGCTGTCAGCTGATGTTGTGCCGATTATCGCATCTTTAGGGGTTAATTCTAAGGGCAATGTGTTTAACATTAATGCTGATACAAGCGCCGTGCAGGTTGCTCGAAAAATGGCAGCAGAACTGCTTATTTTTGTTACCGGCATTGGAGGTATTTTCCGTGATATAGAGGATTCCACGAGTCGTTTTGCCCATTTAAATCCAACTACGGCAAGGCAACATATAAATTCGGGGGTTATAGTGGGGGGTATGATCCCAAAAGTAGAAGAGGCTCTGTCATTGTTAGAATCAGGCGTTGATACAATTGCTATTGTTGACACTCGTAATGCCTTAGCATTTACAAATATTGCCAAGGGTAAGACAGATTACGGTACTTTAATTAACACTGAATAAGTATTCGTCGAGGGCGATTTAGCAATTCAGAGTCCAATACAATTCTCTATATTAAGTTATCAATTTTTCTAGCTGTAAACTCCCATGATTTATGTGTCATTAGGCTTTTCTATTTAAGGCTGGTTAAGATCAACATAGTAAAAAGGCCGGCATTGAGCTGCAAAATGGCTAGCTTACGAGCCTAATCCAGACCCCTCGTCCATGCGCCAAGATAAACAGTGGCCGCAGTGACTAGACCATAAGTAGCCATAGCGACGCTAATCAGCACAAAAAAATCGTCGGCACTGACATTTGGCTGAATACTGAGATACCAACCACCGATGGCAACCACGATTAATCGGGAAAAAGCCCCCATTACAGGCCAGAACAAACGCCGAGCACCCTGGGATGCAAAATAGAGGCAAAGTCCTAACCCGAAAAAAGCATAAAATGGACCGACTATTTGTAAATAACGTCGGCATACTTCACGCACAGCTTCAACTTCAGTGAAAAGATTAGCCCAAAGTGATGGGAATAGCGCTAAAATTATGCCGAGAAGTCCTGCTAAACCAGCGGCAGTGAGGGAAGATATCCAGCCGATCTTTACACCACGTTGATATTTTCCGGCACCGAAATGAGCACCCACCATAGTAATTGACGCTGAGCCAATACCAAATATTAAGGGAATCATTAGAAACTCAAGACGAGCGCCAATGCCGTATCCAGCTAACACATCTACTCCCAGTCGTGCCATCATAGCGGTTATGATTATTACTGTGATAACCGAGGAAAGAGGCGATACAGAGGCCATGCTACCCACCTTTAGAATGTCCAAGAATGCTGCAAGCTTTATGGGATTACCTTGAAAGCCTAATCTTAGCGTTGGCGAAAGACGCACCAGATACCAAAGTTGAAGTAGACCGGCAACAGTGAAGCCAATAACATTGCCCAATGCGGCGCCAGCAATGCCCATTGCAGGAAAGGGCCCTATACCAAATACCAGAAGCGCAGATACGACAATTTGGATACAAGAGCCCAATGCCATTGCTCCGGCAGCGACATTCATTTGCCCTGTACCACGAATAATGGCGTTAAGACCATTGGCTACCCAAATAGCAATACATCCGGTGAAAAACATATCAGAGTAAATTAGAGCTTCCGTGAGAACAGTATCCTGTCCTCCAAGAGCCGCATATAGCACATGACCGAATTTAAGGAACAACCATGAGAAAATCACAGAGAATCCAATTGTTAGCAGCAAGGAATGCAATGCCACAGACTCAGCTGCCTTTTTATCATTGGCACCTAATTGTTGGGCAACAGCGCCGGCAATAGCACCACCAAACGATCCGCCAGCCATCATCATAGTTAACATGATCATCGGAAATGCTAGGGCTAGACCTGCCAGCGGTGCTATGCCCAATTGGCCAATATAAAAAGCTTCGGCCATTGAGGTAGCCAGCATAATAAACATGGCGACAATGTTGGGGGCGGCCAATTTGGCCAAGGTAGGCCCTATGGGGTCGGTCAGCAGTTGTGCTTGCATAGTGGTTGTCCTGCGACCTTATGATTGCTCTTTAACAAAACCTTTCCAACCTGACATATAGGAAACAAAAGCTTCCCCTAGTCCCTCGGTGCGAAGATGGTCTGCAGAGACTGGATTTGAAACTGGCACAAAATTATTGTCTGCCTGCATTTTGTATGGGTAGTCATGATGCATGATCGCTGCACGACCAAGTAACACGAAGTCAATACCAGAGGCCATAGCTTGATTGATTTCTTCTGGTGTACGCATTTTTCCAGCGACACCCAATGCCACTTTGCCACGATTTAGCTCGGTAAAATATGACATAAGGCTGCGGCCTTTGTAGGCCTGGTCCTCGGGTTCTTTGAAAATATCCCACAAAGACATATCTAGAAAGTCTATTTTTCCATCATTTAGAACAGTTTGGGCATACTCAATAATATCAGCTAACTCAACTTCAAAGCGTTCAGGAGAAAGGCGGAGGCCCAAAATAAAGTTGCTGGCACAACGCTCTCGTATTCCATCAATAATAGTGTTGATAACCCGCCCACGATTTTCTGCACTGCCACCAAATTGGTCAGTTCTTTGATTGGTTGAACGGCTTAGGAACTGCGCCAAAATATACCCGTGGGCACCATGTACCTCTACGCCGTCAAAGCCGGCTTTTTCAGCTCGCACAGCCGCACAAATGAAGTCTTCGATGAGCTGTTCAACTTCTTTGGTGCTCAGCGCCCGAGCCCCCCATTGCTCGTTGTCTGAGGGACACTGAGGTTTACAACCAATGAGTTTCTCTGGCGAACGCATACCTGCATGATGAAGTTGCACCATCGACAGGCTATCTTCTTTATTAATACCATTTGCCAGTCTACTTAAGCCCGGCAAATGATCATCAGAAAAAATACCTAATTGCCCTGGAAAGCCCTGACCTTGAGCTTGCACATGGGCTGCACAGGTCATAGTAAGTCCAAACCCCCCCTTGGCCCGCATGGTTAACCAAGTATATTCATCATCTGACAACGTGCCATCGGTATGAGATTGAGTATTAGTGAGTGGCGCTAACATAAAACGATTTTTCATTGTTCTGCCGTTGGCAAAGTCAATGGTATTAAACAGTTGGGTCACAGGCAATTTCCTAAAATAGTAAAAGCAGTTATGATTGGTAACATCTGATTGTGTAGCTATAGTTGAAAAATCACAAGATTATTTCTCACTCAAAAGAAAAATAATAGCCATGCTTCGGGATAAAAATCACTCGTATCCGTGCGAGTAAATAGCCCGGAGTACAGAGTATCATACTGGGGTACTTGTAGTGTTGGCGGTTAACTAAAGAAGAAGGCTGCGCCATAGCTAACAACGTTAAAATCAATGGGGAGTTTGGCGAAAAGCGCTTGGTGTCGTTTTGTTCCAGCGAGCAAAGGCACGTCTAAAACTCACAGGCTCGCCATAATCTAAAAGTGCAGCTATCTCAGCAATGGTTAGTTCAGTAGTGATGAGATACTGAGTGGCCAATAAATTTCTCACTTCATTGCAGATTGTTCGAAAACTGGTAGATTCCATAAATAACCGGCGGCTAAGTGTGCGCTCGCTAACAAAAAGTTTCTCGGCAACCTGCTTTATATTTGGAAATTCTCCTCCAGCGTGAATTAATAGACGGCGCACAGCCGCTGAGAAATCTTCAACTCGATTCAACCCGCGCAGCAACTCCTCACATTGTTGTTGAAAAATAATATTAGTCACTGGGTTGGCAGTGCGAATTCGAGTAAGCATGACACTTTCAGGTATGATCAATTGATTATGTGGCTGATTGAATTTTATTGGTATTGATAACAGCTGTTGATAGGATTCAGCTTCAGTTGGTACAGAACAATTTAGATGTAATTCACAACCAACAATCTCTTGGTTAATTAAAAACTTAGCGATGGAAATCACTTGGGAAAACATAATCTCACTGACGATTCGTTGCTGAAATGCAGTCCCAAGCTTCATGTTAATCCGAAGAAGTATGCCATCAGAATATTTTGTTGATTCAAATGATGGTCCCTGATCTAAAATAGTGCGATAGCGAAGCAGTAGTTTAAGTGCTTCATGTAAGTTGCCGCAGCTCATTAAAGCGAAGCCAAAGGTCCCTAGACTGACGATATCCATCTCTTGGCCAAGTCTAAGTATAAAAGTTGGATCATTGGTTAGGTTAACGGCGGCTTCAAATATTGTGATGGCATCGGATTCTTTGATGGTTTCCTGCTGAGTACTGAGTAAACCCTTCACTGCGGGCACCTTATACAGCTGTTCTGGCGAAAAACCATCCTTGACTAAGAGCGCGATTAGTTTCTTTATAAGATCATCTTGGATTATGTTTTTACTCAAGAATTACCTCGGGATTTATAGTGTAAATCAGATCGTTGGTCCACATGGGATGCTTTGCGAGCTGGGGTTGCGCCAAGGTCTGATTTAGCGATGACTATTCAGGAGCGTGCTTGGTCGTCTCCGATTCATTATATTCCTCGATAAAAGGCCCTACTGTTAAATGCCTAATCAAAAATTTAGCAGTGATACTGATTTTAAATGGTAACGTTTGTCACATTTTAATGTGGTACATTTTGTTTGCTGATTAAGCGGTAAACGTTATATCTAGATTCACTAGTGATGACTAACTTAGAAAAAAATGGCTATTTTATCCACTAAAGCACAAATAGCCGTCTTAGTAGCAAATAATAAGGATGATCCTATTAAAATTCCATGCATTTGCTGTCTATCCTGATGGACGAGATGCGCAATTGAACGCGCAGAGGCCTATCATCGTTATTCTGCCAAGGTCATTCCATTGATTAAACATCTTGGCGGAGAATTTTTGTTCTCTAATGCTACCAATACATTGGTTATCGGTGATGGTGACTTACTATGGGACATGGTGGTCATTGTCAAATATCCCACTGTGGCAGCCTTCATTAAAATGACCCATAGTAAGCCTATCAACAATGTCATATGCACCGCGAAGCTGGTTTAGCTCAGGAGCTATTAATACAATGTTGAGATTTTAGCTGATGCTCGGCAGGGTAAGTGTCCTTGATGTATTTGATCTACTTATCTTAGGGTATTGATCTGAACAGAATTATCCACTAACTTACTATTTTGGTTGACTAAGTTAGCATTAAAAACGTCCAAGATGCTGGTTTACGACTAGTAACAGTGCCATTGTAATGATAATCTCCAGCCCCTTATTATTATCTTGGAGATAGGATTTGGCAATTGAGCCATCCTGGTTGGTATTGCTTCCAGCGGCGGTAACTATCATTGTTGCGATTTTAAGCCGACGTCCGATTGAGTCTCTCCTATCCGGTGTTGCTGTAGGCCTTTTACTTCTCGAGCCAAAAGCGGCACTGACCAATTTCTCTTCTATTCTACTTGATGTCATGATGGACGAGACTATTGCTTGGATTATCATTGTCTGCGGCTTGATGGGTAGTTTAATTGCATTATTGATGCGCGTGGGTGCGTCCAACGCATTTAGTCAACTTCTTGCCTTGCGTGCGCGCGATTCAGGCAGTGCTCTAATTTACACTTGGTTATTAGGTCTGGTTATCTTCGTTGATGACTACCTCAATGCCTTAGCTGTTGGTTCAGCAATGAGAAAGGTAACTGACAAGTTCAATGTGTCTCGCGAAATGCTGTCCTATGTTGTGGACTCTACCGCAGCGCCAATCTGTGTATTGATACCATTGTCCACTTGGGCAGTTTTTTATGCGGGATTATTTACGGAAATAGGGTTTGCTGAATCTGGTGAGGGCATGGTTGTATATATCAGTGCTATTCCTTACATGCTCTATCCTATGGTGGCGGTGGTAATGGTGCCTTTTGTAGCAACTGGACGCATACCAGCGTTGGGCTTAATGAAACAGGCACAGAAACGAGCTGAGGCAGGTCTTATCTCTGCTGCGCCAGGTGACATTGAAATTTATGCAGCTGAAGATAATGAAAATTCTGTCAAGATGTACCATTTTGTGCTGCCTATTCTCACGCTGCTTATTTTTAGTCTTTGGGGCGACCCCTGGAATCCGGATGTGCAGCTTGGTGTGATTGCGGCGGTTGCGTTAACCATGGTGCTGTTTGGCGCGCAAAAACTTCTTCCTTGGACTGAGATGTTCGATGCCGTGCTAGACGGGATTAAGATCATGTTACCAGCGTTGACTATTGTTATCGTTGCCTTTGTGTTTAAGGATGTCAATGATCAATTAGGTCTTGCAAATTATGTAATTGATAATGTCGCTCATTCTATGACGCCTGTTTTACTGCCGTTAATAGTGTTTGTAACCATGTCATTTATTTCATTCGCAACAGGATCCAGCTGGGGAGTCTTTACCATTGCTATTCCAGTCATTTTGCCCTTGGCTGAAAGCCTTGGGGTTAGTATACCCCTGGCAATTGGCGCAATAGTTTCTGCAAGTGCGTTTGGCAGTCATGCGTGTTTTTACTCAGATTCTACTGTCCTTGCCGCACAGGGTTGTGGCTGTGATGTTATGGATCATGCGTTGACCCAAATACCTTATGCGCTAATAGCGGCGTGCATCGCAGGACTCGGTTTAACGCTACTTGCAGCGCTATGATCCTACAATGGTTGTCGGATGTTCAAAACTGGGCGTCTTACTATTGTTTTGGATGGGACTCTTGTCTCAAGATGTTCTTTGGGCTACTCACTGCTATGGAGTTACAAAAAGCTTAAATATGATGGGCCTTACACCTCATTGAGCCAGCACTTAAGGCGCTCTCTTTTAAAAAAAATCAAATTAAGTGACCTATGGGGCACATATTACCGTATCTACAAGGTAATCCGTATTTAACGACTCTGTAGAACACGCTTGGTGGGGTAAAATAATAAGAGTTTCAGTTAACGTTAGAAGGTTTTTCACTTTTGCTTTAACACCCCTCAAAAGTTTGATAAGTCACTAAATGCACCGCGAGCCGGCATAAATCGTGTCTGGCATTTGACTAAAAAGAGGGATAATACCATGGAAAAAATCAGTAAATTCAGACGTTCAGTAATGTTTATTGTCTACCTATGGCGTCGAATAATGAATGTTAAATTCAACCCGTTGAAGTATGTACCTGATCAAAGTCTGCAAGCGTACTTTATGTTAGTGCTCTTTACACTCTGGAGCGTCGCATTTGGACTCATTGCAACCTACCATTTTGGCTGGATAGGATACAGTACGATTACCAGTATGGTGGTCCACTTGTCGGTTTTGATTCCTTTGATTGTTACCAACGCAGTATTTGTAGATGCAGAGCGCACAGGTGCCAGATGGTTAGAGGAGTGGCAGCAAGAGCGAAGCAGATTTGGACTGGTGGTGAACCGTCTCAAGACACAGAATATGGTCCGGTGGGAGCTTAACAAAGAGGCATAAACGGGGTTTATCTCGGCGCCATTGTCGTGGTGAAACGCCTAACGTAACCTAATTTGAGGCATGATTAAGAAGAGCAGAACCCGGTGGTTAAGTCACAACCTACCGGGTTCTCTCAAGCTTATTCGACCGCTCTATGCCGTAACCTTGGGGCAACGTTTCTTTGTAGCAATATAGCTTTTTGCTTTGAGTAGCTCTTTCTTGGTTAAAGTGCCATCAGAGTTTTTGTCAGCCGCCTTAAATAAACTACTTTTAATAGAACAACCAGCTTGCTCTAACTCAACAGCAGTAACCAGTCCGTTTGAATTTAGGTCAAATCTTTCCATTAACGGATGTTCGGCAGCGGCGATATTTGCAAAAAAAGTTAATGCCAGAGCGATAAGTATTTTTTTCATTGTAGATCTTTCCTTGTTGGTTAAATAAACAGTCTTTACCCCCTGATGTTTTGTTATACAAAACTCAGAGAGTCTGGTTGTCAATGTCAGTACCCGACAAGTGACCATCCAATGGCTGTCTGGGAACAAAATAAAAAGCCGTAAAATCTGTATCGTTTTTTACAAAGTTAGTATGAGCTGCTGATCTTTTTGCCTATGCCTTTACAATCTCGAGTTTGAGTGTACTCGGGCTAAGGTGATATTTAAAATGCATAATTAGTATAAATAAAATACCATGTTTGATATGGCTTTTTTGATCTAAACGGGGGTTTTACCCTAAGACTGTGACCTGAGAGTTATAGATATCAGTATTAGGTCATTTCGTGACCAGTGGCTTTTTCGAAGAGATCAAACCAAGTTTCTCTGTTCATGGTGAATGCAAAAAGCTTGAGAAAAACATTTTATTCGCAATATGTTGTTACTCTCCACAATCGGGATAATAGCAGCGCGATGTTTTAACAGTCAGGCTATGGCAATAAAGGATGGCCTCATATTTTGTTGATGAGCTATTTGGGCTAACTTTTTTCATGAAGGGAAATTGGTATCTTTTACTAGTCGACCCGCATTTAAGGAGGACCTGACCATCGACGTTATATTGTTCTGTTGAAGATAAGCCAGATCGCCATTAAACAGCGCTGAGTTTTCACCAAGACTTATCTCAATTTGGTTGGTTACATGGGATTTTTCATGTGTGATTGCACAAGGGCAACGTCCCACGGCCTAAAGTTGGAGTCGCCAATAGCTTTTATTTTTCCTTACTTGATTAGGTTATCAAGGGCTAAACCAGTTTCTGCAGGGTCCATTAGGGGGCAGGTCAATGAATCAGCAGTAGATCACTGAGTTATATTCATCTCCGACAGAGACCTTTCTACACACATTATTAATGTAGCTGGCAGAGCTATTATAATGTTTCAAACGTTTTTCTGCACAGATGCTGATGGGCGTAATAATATTGCACTTAGTGATAAGGGTCATTTTTTGCGAAGCATTGGTGCGTTTTTAAGCGTATCTCCTAGTAGCGCTTCACCGCTGTAACCAGCGTAAATATCAGCTTTATCAAAGGTAGTAATACCTTGGTCTAGCCAGAGTGCTATTTTTCTCCGAATGTGGGCGCAGAGGATATCAGTGTCATCTGCAAGTCGCCACACACCCTAAACTACAGGAGAAATTGAGCGCTCATCGGTTAGTTCAATAGGCTATATGTTTTGCTGTTAACTGAGATGAGATTGCATAGCTAACTTAGGGGTTCGATCAGCTTTGTAAATGCCCCAGTGCTTTTCTGGTTCAAATGGATCGTCAGACCCCTTCCAGTTTTCATCAAAAGCTTCAAAAAAATAGACCAAAATTTGGTTAGCTTCGGCCCATTCCATCAGTTCGCGCAAATACTGTTTCTGCAGAACTTCATTAACATTATTTGGCTCTATGCCTCTACCGTTAGACTTGGTTGCCCAGCCGGCTTCAGTAATAATAACCTGTTTGTTAGGGTAGCGTGATGCGACAGAATTGTAATTTTCAATTGTATAAGCAAGCCCTTCCTCAATACTTTTGTATTCCCAGACAGGATATGTATGTATAGCAATAACATCTAGCTCATCTGCTAGTGGCGCTAATTTATCAAGCCAAGGCACATAGTTTTCGCAAAAGGTCACAGGCTGCACAACGTTGCTTTTTACCTGTTTAGCATAAGCCACCAAGTTTTCTGTAGGCACTAGATGATCTGTCCAGTCTACGGCAGCCTCATTGCCAATCGATACGCAGCTAACAATGTCTGCGAAGTCATTGGCCATCTGAACTAGACGTTCAATTTGGTCGCAATTATGCAGTTTATTAGCAGCTAGTTGTTCGGTGGAATAGACTCCTCCCCAAGGGCAAGAGGGATTGTTTTGTTCGGCAGTTATATAGGCCCCCAGCATAACATCAAAGGGCAGCTTTTCTGCTCTAATGACCTTCATAATGGTATCTGAATGAGCATCACTTGCATACAATCTAAGTGACTGCCAATGGCCTCGCAAAATAAGCAAATCTTGTTTGACCTGTGTATAGCTTGGCAGGCTCTGTCCATCAGGACTTTGACCGTCCCTATACCCCGAGTAGCAGATTGCCTTGGCAAACGGCAACGATGTGTGTTTAGTCATTATTATATTTTTCTTTTTAGATAGTTATTTTAGGTATTTTAGGTTTTCGTGCTTGTCCCACAAACCCCAATACGCTCCAACGTCGCCCTCTGCATCAATCTTCCAAGATTCATCAAAAGATGAGAAGTAAAACAAGTCAATATTTTCTGCTTGCGCCCATTGCTGGGCATTTAAAAAGTACTTTATAGCATTTTCTTCAGAGGGATGGGCACCATGGAAGCTTCTTCCTTGATTAGGCCAGCCCGTTTCGGTAATAATAACTTTCTTACCTGCTGCTGCAACCTGAGTTCTTCGAAACATGTCTTTCATGTAAAGCAATGAGTACTCTAGAGCACAGCCTTCCCAGAACGGATAGCAATTTGCCAAGATTACATCGCAAATTTCGGTGACCGCGGGACGATCTTCAAACTCATAATAAGCGTCTACATATCCAACGGGTAGCTCAGGTACCGCTTTTTTCACTCGATCAATATAGACTAGTAATTGTGCTTCAGACAGATCATCTCGATAAAGAACTTCATTACCAACCGCACAAATATCGACATATCCTTCTTTGGCAAGCTTAATGAGGCCTTCAATTTCCTCTTCATTTTCTTCTAAATTATCTCCAAGCCATGCACCAACTAGGGTTTTTAAACCCATTGACTTTGCCACCACTGGCACTAGTTCATTGCCATGTCGACAGGAAAAAGACCGCATCCAGGACACGTTTGGCTGCAGAATCGCCATTCTTTTTTGTATCTGCTGAAGGGAAAGTACATCGCCTGGCTTTTGTCCTTCTTCATAGGCGCTAAAACTTATACCAAAGATCCCGTTATTTAAGGTAGATTTAAATGATTTTCGCAGTTGATCAATATTCGATGCCGCAACATCAGTTCCTGCTAGGGAAAGTAGTTTACCGTCTCTTTTTGACATGGAGATTTTGTTACCTGTTTTAGTGGTTGACTCAATAGGATCATTAACAGCAGCTGGCCAGTAAGCTAAAACGCTGTTTTTTTGTACCTTAAATGCTACCTTAGGGCGTTGCTGCTGACAACGAAAACACTGCCATTCCAACCCAGTGAGAGCTCCTATTAACTCATTCGCTAGATTTGCGAGTTGCCAAATAGCCACTGTGACCTTAGGATACTGCCGAAATAATGGCCCTTAACACTTAGATTAGGGTTTAAAACAAAGGTTGTATTCAGTTCATTGCGCTTACATGAGCCACTGATAATGCAAACCTGTAATGCAAGAAACAACAAACTGGGCTAGCCATGGTTGTGAAAAATATACATGTTGGGAAAAATCTCCGACAAAAAAACGCATGTGAAGTAACTGGTCAGTACGTCGAGCTGCAAGGTGAGACTTTTTATCAAATTGGTCATTTCGATCAAATGACTGATTTTTTCATTAGTGTAGTCAGTGACTCTAATCACTGGATGTTTATTTCAACGCGCGGTGGCTTAAGTGCTGGCAGAGTAAATTCAGAAGGCGCTCTTTTCCCTTATTACTCTGATGATAAAATCAGTGATGGTTCCCCCTTTACTGGCAGTCGTACTCTTGATCTTGTATCTGACGACCAAAAAACCTCTCTGTGGGAGCCCTTCTCAGAAAACTATCAGGGTGTTTATCAGACTACTCGTAATCTATACAAAAATATTTCAGGCGACACCTTAATCTTTGAAGAAATAAATCATGATCTAGGTATTACGTTCCGTTATGCCTGGCGAACATCCGACCAGTTCGGTTTTGTGAAAACAGCCACACTTGAGAACAATTTGCTGAGAACAGTTAGTGTAGATATTCTTGATGGAATAGAAAATATTATTCCCTATGGGGTTGAGTCTGCAGTTCAAAACTCTCTGAGTTGTCTAGTTGACGCCTATAAAAAATGCGAACTAGATGAACTTTCGGGTATGGGGATTTATAGCATGAGCTCAATTCTAGTTGATCGTGCGGAACCTAGCGAAGCATTGTCTGTTGCATCTGTTTGGTCTGAAGGTTTGCCGCAGGCTAAAAAACTACTCTCCTCTGTGCAGTTAGATCGGTTTCGAGAAGGCTTGGCCGTTGAACAGGAGGTGGATGTTCGAGGTCGTCGTGGGGCTTACTTTGTCAATGATGTTATAACACTTGAGCCTAAACAGACGTCTTCTTGGCATATTATTGCTGATGTCAATCAGGGACCAGCGCAGATCAGAAATTTACAGGCTTATATTAACAAAGGCTCTAAGATTGATGCTGACATTGAAGCTGACGTGGCACGTGGGTCGCATAATTTAGCTAAAATAGTCGGTATTTCCGATGGCTTTCAGGTAACTGAAGATCGATTGAGTGCGAATCACCATTTTTCTAATGTGTTGTTTAACGTCATGCGTGGCGGCCTGTTTATGGACAACTATTGGGTAGACAAAGAGGATCTGATCGCATTTGCAAGAGCCACTAACGCGCGTCTCTATGAGCAATCTGCTTCGGTCTTTGCGCGCTTAGAGGCACGACTTCATTATAGCGATCTTATTCAAGCCGCCAAGGTAACGGGTAATGCTGGATTACAGCGATTGTGTTATGAATATTTACCATTGTCATTTAGCCGTAGGCATGGCGATCCGTCTCGGCCGTGGAATAAATTCAACATTCAAGTAAAACAGGATGATGGTTCTCAGTTATTGAATTTTGAGGGTAATTGGCGAGATATTTTTCAAAATTGGGAGGGGCTAAGTCTCTCTATTC
>DNBN01000304.1:0-2096 GCA_003491845.1 Porticoccaceae bacterium
ATTCATGGTGCAGGACGCGTTGACGCTGGCTGTCACAGCGATGTCTGATGTTGATGTAGCAGCATAAGCGGGCAGGGTAAGGCCCGCAGCGGATAGCAGCACAGTCGACAAGGCCAACATTTTAAGCAGTCTTTGGTTTATTTTCGTGTTCAAGTTACTGACCCGATACGTTAAGCAAAAATACAGGCCGCAGGCGGCCTGTATCCCTACTCTTATAGCTATTAATAATTAACTGTCACAGTTAACGTGTCAGAATAACTTCCTTGCATAGCATCCGTTTGCCCAGCCGCGACTTTACCGTAAACAGTCATCTCTTCAGCTACACCGCTAGCGTTATAGCCTACGCCAGTTGCGTTTTCCCATGACAATGTGTGGGCATCGTCGCTAAATAAATCATATCCCAGGGTACTAGCGGGTCCTTCTCCTGCAAGCGCCATATTGCGAACTGGAACTGCATCAGTCGAACCACTACCCGGGTTGACGCCTTGACTTATTTTTATGCTTCCACTTGAGCCGACTGTGCAGGTCGACGTTACCGAGCCATTAGCAGTTAGGTCAAGAGTTGCATTGGTGACAATAGGATCATAAGCGCCAAATGCAATGTCTGTGGCAGTGATGGTGCATGCCATGCCTATATTGGCTGATACATTCATGCTTGCAGTATCTGAATAAGCAGATACGCTAAGAGCGGCGGTACCAATTAGCATAGCTGATACGATCGCAAGTTTGAGTTTGCTTTGATTAAGTTTAGTTTTCATGTTTTTTTCCTTTTATTAAAAAAATGTAATTTTCTGCAAAAGATAGTTAGTTGGTTCTTTATCACATTTATCTTAGACGTCTCGCACAAGTACATAGTGGTCTAAGCACGAGTGCATAATATCTACACATTCTGAGCAAGTCAACAGATTTGGGTATACCATAAATTTGTTGATGCATTAAATTTAATGTAATATTAAATTTTATTAATAGTTAACTTTGTTTGTCAATCAAATCTGTATGTTGTAAGCTCACGAGATTAACCAGTAAAAAATACGTAAAAAGCATAAAAACTGGGAGGTTGAAGAAGTTAAACGGATGCTGATCAATACTTTTCTCGGTCGACCAAATGGCTATATGCTGTGAAAAATAGAATGGTAATAGATGCAGATATATTTATGTTGACGCTTCGGCGCAATTGTAATGGTAACCAGAATAGGTTTTATGTTTGATGAAAAACGATCAGGGTCAGGGACATGGTGCAAAGTTTAATCGCGAAATAAATCTACGCCAGTTGGTTAACGCCATATTAAGTGTACGCTATGTTATTCCAGTCCTCGTAACCCTATTTGCGGCGGTAGCCACTATTTATGTGCTACTTCTGGCAGCAATTTATATCGGGTTGCCCCTCTCGCTGCTGGGTGCTGGGCTGGGGGTAATCATTGTGTTGCTTCACCTTGAGAGGCGTATTGCCGCGGAGATTGACGGAGCAAACAATTTTTATTATCAAGAATCACCAACTAAGACTTCGTCAAATGTGGCTGTCAGAGAGAATCTGTTAACACCCGAAGAGGTCGATGCATTAAGAGAAATCGGTTCAGACTCTTACCAGTGAAGACTGGGTTTCAGCGTTCTCTGGTCTGTCTGAAGCAAGGTCGATTCAATAGTGTTAACGTACGCTTGAATCGATAAAAATGATGAGTTGTGCGAAAGTGCGCTGCCCGGGAATAGAATACTCATTGGAGCGCTCGTATCTGAAGCCACTGGGTCTTACAATTTTGTTACGCAGGCTCTGTAAAATAGTTCACCTCAAAATCGAAGCTGAAACTTATGGCAACTCATTTTTCCATAGGATTTTGTTATAGTGCTGGGAATTAGTAAACAACAAACCCACATTTAATACGTTTGAGGCGTTTTATGTTTCTAACATAATGAATTGATCAGTTAAATTGAGGTATTTATATTTAATGTTAGATACTCGCCACATGATGCTTGCTGGAGGGTTATATTTTAATGCAAAAGTTTGAAAATTATTCAAATGATACATCAAGTATTAGCTTGCAAAGGCGTCTGTTGTATAGCTCGGGTATTGTTAGTCACGCCCTCAAAGAGGCGGCAAT
>DNBN01000304.1:2406-5426 GCA_003491845.1 Porticoccaceae bacterium
CTGACCGGTCTTGCTATCGGCATCTCAATTATCTGGGATGGTCTCAGCGACCCTCTGATTGGCGCCTGGTCAGACCGTTTGCGCTCGCGCATTGGGCGCCGTCACCCTTTAATGATCGCTGCTGTTATTCCAATGGCTGCGGGTTTTATCATGCTGTACGGCCCACCCGACAATATGCTGAGCGATCAAGTTGACTTGTTTGCCTGGCTACTCATCAGCTTGCTGCTAGTACGCACAGCCCTGACCTTTTTTATGGTGCCCTATTTAGCTCTGGGTGCAGAGATTACCGACGACTATCATGAGCGCACACAGCTAGCTGGGATGCGAACTAATTTGGCCTGGATGATCGGTACTCTTACCGTGGCCACCGGGCTGATGTTTGTGTTCAACGAAGAGGGCGGTGTAGACGGACGCTTCCTCATCGATAATTACCATTTTTTTGGCTGGGTTAATGGTCTGCTTGTCATTCTATTTAGCGTGATCTGTATCGCAGGTACCTGGCGATATATCCCTAAACTCGCCAGTGGCACGACATACGCTAGCAGTAATATGCTGCGTGATATATTTATCACGTTTCGCAACAAGAACTTTTGTTACATCGTAATGTTGGATATGGCCGTGGGCGGTATTGGCAGCATTACCGCCACATTGCTAATGGTGACGTACACCTATTTCTGGCAGTTGGATGCGACCCAAACTTCCTTACTGTTTGCCGGTCCTATTATTCTCGCGGTACTGATGTCGGCCGTGTTTTCCAAGCCTCTGAATCGGCTGTTTGAAAAGCAACAGATACTGCGCCTCACCTGCGCCCTGACCAGCATTAATCTAGTTTGGCTGACGCCATTGAAATTATTTGACCTACTGCCAGATAACAGCACGGTGGTTTTCGCCTTGATCTACGTCAACTGGGCAATTCATATGACCATGACTATTGTGCGCGTGATTACCGTTCACTCACTGCTGGCCGATATCGTGGATGAGCAGGAGTTGGCCACTGGCAAGCGTCAGGAGGGTGTCGTTTTTGCTGTGGCTTTCTTTTCCTCCAAATTCATGGGCGCTTTTGGTTACGTGATAGTCGGCCCGTTTCTAGACCTTATAGGTCTGCAGGCCGGAGCACAACCAGGTGAAGTGTCTAGCACGGTAATGTGGGGTCTCGGCCTACTTATGGGCCCGGGACTAGCAATTATCATGCTGCTACCGATATGGATGTCATTCAAGCTGAACATGAGTCACGCCAGTCATTTGGAAGTGCGTCAGGCCCTGTCAGAGTCAGAATGGGCAGCCGAGAGCAACGACAGCACCCCCGTCAGCAAAAGAAAGTCGCGCTGGGTGTAAAACTTGGTCTATCGATGCCAGTCAGAAAAGATGCCACTGAGACTTTGCCAGCAGCAGTATTTTAGTGTCTCAGTGCTGGAATGACCGGACTAAATCTACGAGGAAGGTGATACGAGCATAATGTTCCGCACAAATTGGCGGAGCTTTCAGGCATGTGTTGCCTAATGTTACCCTTTAGTTTGATCTGACTGAGTTGGCAGTGCCTCGGCACAAGCTAGTGGCTAATAACTGACGTGATAGAGGAATAAACTACAGGCTGTTGAGTCTATTAATTTCTTCATTTAACAAAACGTGAAGCTCGGGGTTGGCATCGGCCGCGTACACCAAAAGTATGCTCTTCATGACCTGGTGACGAAATTGACTTAAATCAATGTAGCCGAGAACCCAGTCAATTCGAGCAAGCCGATGGCTATTGTGAGCCTTGTTTCGAATTATTGTGGGTTCGATATTTCCTAACAAAAAACCTCTTTTGTACCACTCCTTATTCGGTGCTGCCAGCTGCTGTGCTCGCCGGAATAGTCCATCTGGAATTCTAGGGTCAAACAATCCTAGATACTCTGCCGACTTAAATGCGGCGCGATAAAAATCTATATCTTTCTCGTAGATGTCAGCCACGTTATTGACGAAGAACATTGTATTTTCAATGAGATCGATAGGCGGATCGAGGGTAGTGACCTGCATTTCTTCAATTAAAGTCGAGACCAGCTCTCTAATGATGTCACTTTTTTTTCCGAACAGGTTGTGAATCGTTGGTGTAGTAACCCCAGCCTCTTCGGCAAGTTCACTGATAGTAAATTCTTCTAAACCCTTTGCAGCTATTTGGCGCTTAGCTATAGTGAATATGCGTTCGCGACGCAATTTTTTATTTGCTTGGCGAGTAGCGTCTCCAAGTGCTCTTACTGGCTTTTTCATCTTCGGATCCTAACACATAAAAGTTAGTCAAACTAACACATTTTACTATTAATAAAATATAGGTACTGGACCCATCAGTCCTTACTTCTCACTTCCTAGCCTAAAAGAAAAATTTTCTTCAAACTTGACTTGAGAAAAGCGCGCACTATGACTAGGTTACTTTGTCGGATTGTAGAATATCTAAATACGTTGGGCATCTCGGTTATAGTCTTTTCTATTATTAAGCCGATCTTCCTGAGACTTGCTTGGTTTTTAAAGAGTGTTGTTTAAAAAAGTGGCCCAGGGGCTGCTTTTTATTACTCCACGAGCGTTTAGCCTGAGTGACCTAAATATCTTTCTTTTGGAACAAAATAAACAATTGCTGCACCCAAAATAATTTTCACGATCGCGCCTGGCCAAAATGGCCAAAATCCATACTCTAATGCCTTATCAAGCCCATATAGATAGGTCAGTTGAGCAATGCCACAGGCTAAAATCAGTACAGTGCCAATTGTCATGGCGATTAAACACTCGGCAAAGCTGTCCCCAAAACCGTTCTCTTGCAGTGCACCACAGACATAACCACCAACTAAAAACCCATATAAAAAGCCGCCACTGCTGCCCATCAATGCATCTATTCCAGATCCACCTTTGGCAAACACAGGCAAGCCAGCTAAACCTGCAATCAGATAAATAGCGATGACCAGCAGTCCTCGTTTAGGTCCAAGTAGAAATCCTACAACTAGCACGGCGAGGCTTTGCCCTGTGATAGGAATTCCGCTGTCTTTCCATGG
>DNBN01000201.1 GCA_003491845.1 Porticoccaceae bacterium
CCTGCAGTCTGGTTAAATAATGGCCAAGGCACTCTAGATCAAATTTTTTTAGGGGACGTATTCCCGGACTTCATGAATGACGCCTCCTATTGGGACAAGACTGATCATAATATATGGGGATGGGGCGCGATGTTATACCCATTTTACAGTCCAAATAAATTGGATTTTTTATACTGGATTAAGGGATTTACTTTCCCTCCAGATGCCCTAAATACTGATGGGTTTGTGTACTCACCTGGACAAATTGCTATTGCTACCGCTAAAAATCCACTCAATTTAGACAAAAAGTTTAGCCCTAAAGAGAGACACCTGCTTCACGAGGTATGTCTTAATAAAGGTCTTACTCGAAAGCCTGGATTCCAACTTTCCTGTATAATGGGTACGCCCTTCCCTTATGATGAAAATCGAGATACTGATGAAGATGGATATTTTGATCATTTAGACGCTTTTCGTTTTGACAATTCTGAGTGGCTTGATACTGATGATGACGGCATTGGAAATACTGCCGATTTGGATGACGACGGTGATGGAGTGCTTGACACTCAAGAGATTACTGATGGAACCAATCCGCTTCTAACAGATACCGATTCTGATGGTGTTGACGATAGCTCTGATCCATTTCCCACTGACATCCTCTATTCGATGGATTCAGACAATGACGGCATGCCTGATGCTTGGGAAACTAGCTTTGGCCTTAACCCTAATGACCCATCAGACGCTGTGAGCGATCAAGACAACGATGGTATGACTGCATTAAATGAGTTCTTGGCAGGGACCATCCCCTTAGGTTCGTTAGACATCGACGGTAATGAAAACTACGACGCACTAACTGATGGCCTACTGCTTTTAAGAAGTATGTTTGGATTGAGTGGCGAAGCTCTGATAAAAGGAACTGTATCAAGCGATGCTATCTACACCAACCCACAAGATATTACACAACGTATTGCTACGCTTGATGACCTTGCCGACATTGATGGCAACGGAAATGTAGATGCACTCACAGATGGCCTACTTACCTTACGATACTTATTTGGTTTAGAGGGCAATGCTCTTATCAAAGACGTGATTGCAGATGATGCGACCAGAGTCACTGCAGAAGACATTGAAACTCACTTAGAGACACTGGCACCAGACATTTGATGTCGATATATTAGAATTTGATTATCTAATATAATGTTAAGAGAAAAGACCAAAATTGACATTGTCAAAACGACTGTAGGTTGGAAAAATACCCGACATATCTGAGTCTGACAGACCAAACCAGCGTGATAGATTTGCTGCGTATTGTTCCACTGAGTATTGGGGTATGAAAGCTGACTGATAAATATCAGAAGAGCCTATAGCAAACTCTGGCAGCGCTCCGATTACTTGCCCACCCTGGACGGGAGTGCCCATGACAAATTGATGACCTCCCCAACCATGGTCAGTTCCGTTGGAATTAATTGAAATCGTGCGGCCAAATTCAGATTGTGTAAAAGTAACCACACGATCATCAACCCCACGACCCTCAAGATCAGACTGAAATGCTTTCAGTCCATCAGCAAGGAGCTTCATCACTTTTGGAAACCCATCCGCCTGATTATCATGCGTGTCAAAGCCGTTTAGATGCACATAAATCACTTGTCGGTGGTGTCCTAGGCTCGGAGCGATCTCGATCAACTCTGCTGCACGCTTAAGTTGTGACGTAAATCTTTCAATAGAATTTCCATCAATTGTATTCCCCCAACTGTTTTCGGCTGTGGGATAGGAAACTAACGTACTTGGTACAGTTGCCAAATCACCCTGTAAAGATTGATTATTGTTTACAGTTGAGTTCACAATATTAATGAAACTTCTATCCAGGCTTCCACCACTTTTACTCGTAAGCCTATCAAAAACCTCCCGCAAAGGCAGATTTGAATTATCTTCCCAATTAACATAGCGGCTTAAATTTTGAATATTTTCTGCACTTACTACAAATGGATTCAAAAACTGTCCACGGACAAACTTTCTGGTATTCATCAAAGAAATATTATTTGGTACCTTTGCTGCGGAATTGTCAAACGCTTCTACTAGTCGGCCGCCCCAGCCTGTTTTTTCACCGACTCCAACAAATCCGGTTTGCCAGAGACTTTGATGATCTGAGTGAGATGCCATATATGGGGGGAGAATATTTTTATTTTGCTCTATCATAGCAAGGGTTGTGGGCTCTCTTAAAGGACCAACATTTGAGACCACAGCAAGCTTTTCACTTTCAAATAATTCGCTAAAAGAACTTATGAAATCAGGGAATCCTACTTCACCCAAGTCATCTATCCTTGAGTAAATAGGCTGTATAGAATCTTTTTCATAGGTAAGATTTTGTCGAATATTTTTATAAGATTCGTACCCGGTATTGTCAGTTGGAACAAACAAAGAAACTGAATCAGCACCACCATTTAGAAACACGCAGACTAACGTTTTATAGTCTCCAACAGATTTCGATCCATTTAGGAACTTTGATACTACATCTAAGCCCGTGGAGAAGGCCAAATGTGACCCACATAAACCAGCAGAGGCCAACCCAGACTGTAAAAATCGTCTTCTATTCATAAGAATCACCTTATTTTTGAACTCTAAATTCTGGCGTTGTTATAATCACATATAGCAATTCCTGCAGAAAAAAGTGCCGCTCCATCTTGTCAGTAAAAGTATCACTCCAGGTCGGCCCTACTCCATCAAATGCCGGCCAATAATTAGGATCTGTGGCTAGAGCGAGCAATTCTGATTTGTAGTGAGGGCCCATATTATTGCCGGTCATATAAAGGTTTAAGTAATCGACCACAGCCTCATAGCCCTCGTTGTCCCAACGCCTATCTAACTCTGAAAAGTCCCAAGCTAAGGTAAACTGATCTGGATCTCTTCCATTTTCAATGTCCCATTCCCATATATCTCTGGTAGTGAGCCAACGAAACATTTCTACATCATTGACAATACTTGCTTCTGTTGTGATTTGTAGCTCAGGTGCCACAAGCCCCATTTCAGCAATTTCACCAACTGGCGCAAAATCAGGTCTAAAGAAATTAAAGACACTCTCTGCGTAAAGTGCTCGTTGAGATGGCTCACCTGCCATTCTCATCCATTTATGCGTCCCTCGCGGATTATCCAGACTTACGGTCTCTGGTGACAAAAGAGAAATATCAAAGAGGCGATTTAAATGGGTTATCGATAGCAAGGGCTCTTTTACTTTTCCATAAAGCGGTATTTCAGCTTTATTAGGGTTTCTTGCTTCTACGTCGAACAATACTGCCTTGATGGTTGCGCCTATATCACCGCGCACACCCTGGCCGTTATTATTAAAAACCGCACTCACACGAGCCACATACCCCGGGGTAGGATTGCTAGTCACTAGCTGTCTTATCAAGTGCATAGAGAAGAACGGGGCAAGATTTGGATGGTTAAACAAACTATCAAGAACAGTTTGCACGGCATCTTCAGCGCTACCACCTGGAGGGATGAAGTACCCTCGCAAAAGGTTTTTCTCTGTCTTTTGATGAATTTCGTCATAGGCCAACATTGGTTTTATTCCGATACCCCAGGCAACAGGAAAAGTATGAATACTTGAACTAAAGAAGGTACTTGGATGCACATCATGGCCTCTCAAATCATAGTACCAACCAGTTAATGCAGCAGCGTACTGAGTAATTGTCTCTTGATCATATGTTTCAATGATATCACCGTTGGCATCAAGCTTTAACGTGCCATCCTGATTCAACTCACTCAGGCCGATTGTAAAAAGCTGCATGACTTCTCGTGCGAAGTTTTCATCCGGACGAATATTGTTTTCTGGATCTGCCTTAATATTGCCTAGCATACCGAGATAATGACCCATGGTGGGATGGAAAGTGACAGACTCTAACAGATCTCGGAAGTTGCCGAATGCATGCCTACCTAAAGTATCCCAGTAGTCTGTAAATACTGTCTCTCTGTGTCCCAAATCAGTATCTCTTGATATGACAAGAAGCTGACTTAGAGCGTAGGTTACTCTATGTCTTAATTGATCAGGGCTATTTTGAGCTGTCTCTGAAAAAAGCTCCACCAACCAATCCTGACCATTTTCGTTTGAGTCTATTTGATCAATCTCTTCAATCCAAGACGTCCGTCGAAACTCTGTCCACGAACTAAAGGGCAAGCTAATTTGTTCATTGAACCATGCTTCACCACCCTTCTCTAAAAGTTCTTCAACTGATTCGACTGTGGGTCCAAAGGTAGCCTGAGTTAAAAACCGCACAGCATCGGTATTATCATCAATCACACCAATAGGTGGGGTTGTTGCGACAAAAATTGGCAATTGATCTGGTGTTGGTAACACAGGGGTGAAGGTTTTCTCTACCGATGCTGTGCCAAGATAACTATCAGTCACGGTAAGTGTTAATGTGTACTCGCCAATCGCATCGGGCCTAAAGCTAATCACGTCGGAGTGAGTAGTATCTAACTCAGCAAGGGAGTGGTCAGGACGATCTAAGCTCCAAGCGTAAGTTAGAGTATGGCCCTCTTCGTCTGTGCTATCTTTCGCAGTGAAAGAAGCCCCATTACCAGCTACAAAATCTTTAGAATCTAGGGCAATAACCGCAACTGGAGAAGAATTAGGTGTAACTCTGCTTTCAATTTTAGCGCTAATAGCAGCTGCCGTGGTTATAGTGGCATCATCGGCTAAGACACCTGCAATTAGGGCGTCACCCCTCAAACCAAACAGATACCTGAGAACGACCAACCCATCGGTTAAAGCATCAACTTGACCGTTACCATCAATATCTAAAAGAAGCCCTAATCGTGTAATGCGCGCAGTAATAACATCAGACGAGGTATAAACCGCATCAGAGGCGATCGCTCCAGAAATTAATGCATCTCCAGTCAAGCCAAACATACCTCTTAAGATCAGTAATCCATCAGTTAAAGCATCAAGCTCACCGTTACCGTCAATATCTAAAGATCCGTCTGAATTAGATAACACAGAAATAGCGTGCACTTCACTATCTGTATTTGAGCCAACAGAACCTGAAAAAAGGCCAACAAAAAGCATTAGCGCCAAGGCATTACGCTTGGAGGATCTTGAGCTGTTACATTGCTTCATATGCTCCACCCTAATATGTGTTCGAAGGTTAATCAATTATGACTAGGGTAAGATAGTAGCATTATTTAAACAATAGAATAAACGTGTGCATACAAAACCAAAAAAAATCCCCCGCACTTGCGTGCGAGGGATTCATTTTTGGTGGAGCCTAGCGGGATCGAACCGCTGACCTCAACACTGCCAGTGTTGCGCTCTCCCAGCTGAGCTAAGGCCCCAAACAGACGCGCATGATAGGGATGCCCATTTACCAAGTCAAGAGCCTTGTCCCACACAACAGGCCCTTCAGCTCAATTGCTGATAAGCCTTCTCCATTTTCTTCAATTTCTTCTTGCCAATACCACCCAATAACTCAATTGCGTAACGCAATCGCGCGCGGGACATATCCGCACCCAGCAAATTCATAGAGTCCATCACTGAAATCGATGCGCTGCTTCCAGCAATTGCAATGAATAGTGGCGCTAAAAATGGCTTTAGCTTAATTCCCATGGCATCAGCAACATATTTTAACGCCTCAAAAATAGCATCGCGCTGCCAGCTCTGAACTGACTCTAAGCGCCATAGAGAATACTGCAACACCTCCATCAATGGCTCTTCATCAATACCAGCAGATTTCAGTTGTTCCGCTGTAATGGGAAGCATGCCCGACACTAAATAATTCCCTAGCGGGGCGATGTCTGAGAGGGTTTCCATGCGCTGTTTTGCAAAGGGCAAGAAAGCCATTAATACATCACGATTTAAAGCCCAGTCATGTAAACGATCGGCCAATTGCTCATCGGTTAACTCTTCACGAATCCACAGTCCATTGAGCCAGCTAAGCTTTTCAACATCAAACACAGGGCCACCGAGAGATACCCGCTGAATATCGAACTCTGCCAGCATTTCCTGTAAATTAAATTTCTCCCTCTCATCTGGCATAGACCAACCCATAC
>DNBN01000116.1:0-6451 GCA_003491845.1 Porticoccaceae bacterium
GATGCAGAGGGTTCAGTGAGAATGCGCTCTAAATCCCCAACGGTTAATGCATTGAGATTGACCCTAATAGGAAGTCGTCCCTGAAGTTCTGGAATCAAATCCGAGGGTTTTGCTAAATGAAAGGCACCAGATGCAATAAACAAAATATGATCGGTTTTGATCATGCCAAATTTGGTTGATACAGTGCAGCCTTCAATTAATGGCAGCAGGTCTCGTTGCACCCCTTCCCGAGACACGTCGGCGCCGCCGCTCTCACCGCGGCGACAGACCTTATCAATTTCGTCCAAGAAAACAATTCCATTTTGCTCCGCAGCGTCAACTGCCGTTGTTTTAATATCATCCTCATTGATCAGTTTAGCTGCTTCTTCTTCTTTAATATGTTTCAGGGCTTCAACAACGGTAACTTTGCGGTTAGTAGTCTTATCTTTGCCCATATTACTGAACATATTTTGCAGCTGAGATGTCATCTCTTCCATGCCAGGAGGTGCCATGATTTCTACACCGGCAGGGGTCTGGCTCATGGCAATTTCGATTTCTTTGTCATTGAGGGAGCCCTCGCGAAGTTTTTTACGAAACACCTGCCGGGTGCTAGAACTTTTTTCTTCTAGACCATCGGCAACTCTTGCCGGTGGGAGTAGAGCGTCTAGTACGCGTTCTTCAGCTGCATCCATGGCACGTTGATCTACCTTAATCATTTCTGTTTCACGGCACTGTTTTACCGACGTTTCTACTAAATCGCGAATAATCGATTCGACATCTTTGCCCACATAGCCCACTTCGGTAAATTTTGTGGCTTCAACTTTGACAAATGGCGCGTTGGCTAATTTGGCTAGTCGGCGCGCAATTTCTGTTTTTCCTACGCCAGTTGGCCCGATCATGAGAATATTTTTTGGTGTTACTTCGTTACGCATCTCATCGCCTAATTGAGATCTACGCCAGCGGTTACGCAAGGCAATGGCCACCGCACGTTTAGCGTCATCTTGACCAATAATATGGCGGTTGAGTTCGTGGACAATTTCACGAGGAGTCATTTGAGACATAGTTATACCTTTGCGTCTAATTCTTCTATGGTTCGGTTATGATTGGTGTAGATGCAAATATCGCCAGCGATTTTTAAGCCTTCTTCAACAATGGTGCGGGCATCTAATTCTGTATTATCAAGCAGTGCTCTGGCAGCCGATTGGGCAAATGGGCCGCCAGACCCTATGGCAATGAGATCATCTTCTGGCTGAATAACATCGCCATTGCCAGTAATGATTAACGACGCTTCACTGTCTGCTACCGCTAGCAATGCCTCGAGTTTTCTCAATATTCGGTCAGTACGCCAATCTTTCGCTAGCTCCACTGCAGCCCTGGTAAGGTTGCCATGATGTTGGTCAAGCTTGGCTTCAAAACGCTCAAAAAGTGTAAACGCATCAGCTGTGCCACCAGCAAACCCTGCTATTACCTGCTCGTTGTATAGTCTACGCACTTTTCGTGCGTTTCCCTTCATAATGGTATTGCCCAGACTTACCTGTCCATCGCCGCCAATAACGACCTTGCCGTTACGCCGGACCGAAAGGATGGTTGTTCCACGATATTGTTCCAAAGCGATACTCCTTTTCTGTTTGTGTTAGTAGATGGGGTCTATCCGTTAAATATCAACGTACCGGTTTGAAAAACTTACTATTTCTAAATACTCATATTGCTTAAGTCTGCCTTTTAGCTGGAAGGTACATACATACAAAGGTCCTTGCCATAACTATGGAATGATCAGTTGCATCGATATACCTGCGCGACGCTAGATACTAGCTTTATTTTATTCAGTTACCATCTTGCCATTATGCGCGATGACAGATTTTTCAACATAATTAGGCGAAAAAGACCGTGATGGTTTCATGCTTAAACCCGCTGTTGCTAGTGCCTTGGCAGTCCAATGGTTGCAAGTATTGAAAATAGAATATGTACCATGAGCGGCGAAAAACATTTCACCAGTTGGTTTAGCCCTAATCATTGCAATCTGATTAGCAGCATCAGTTTTGAAGTGCGCGCAGATAAATCCCAAAATTGCATTCCAGTGCATAGTATCTAAGGAGATTTTATAGAATGCTGTATTTTTAGGTATATCCTCAGGAATGGTATTGATACCCAGCATTCCTATAACTGCGGCTGTGGGTAAAAAAAGTGCTTTTGCCCCCATCCAATTGGTCTGTTCAGGGTTACCATAGTATTGGTAGTCCCCCCAGCCTATTTGCAACCAAGTAGTATCTAAAAAATAGGGTTTTAGCGAGGGCACAAGATCCTTTATTTGCTGCGTCGGGAATACAAGATGAGTATGTAAACCGTTGTTAGTAAAATAAAAGTACGGCACCGTCATAATACTCCGCGTTATCTGATCAATTAGGTGGACTAGTTTTCTTGATCAATAATTTGACGAACCGAGTCAATAAATTCAAACCGCTGCTTATTCAACTCTGGTTCGGTGGCATTGGGCCAATTACCATTAAAGGCAATCACCAGCTGTCGTTTCGGATCGATAAAGATCGTTTGCCCAAAAATGCCTCGCGCGGTAAAGCTGCCGTCCGCAAACGTCCACCATTGGTACCCATAACCATTTGAACCAGTAACACCTATTTGATCACGGGTGGCTGCTGCAAACCAACCCTCAGGTAGAATAGACGTACCATTTATTTTGCCATCTTCTAGTACAAACAGGCCGTAACGCGCAAAATCACGCAAACTTGCCTGTATACAGCAACCGGACATCTCTATGCCATCTGGACTCAATAGCCAACTTGCTTGGCTTTCCATTCCAAATGGCTTCCAGATCTTTTCAGTTAAGTAGTGTGATAGGGTCTGTCCAGTTGCCTCACTGACTAAAACGCCAATCAGGTTAGTTTCGCCTGTAGAATATTGCCACTGTTCTCCGGCAGGGTAGTCTCTAGGTAGTTTCCGCATATAACTAACTATACCGGATAGACCATCATTGCCAGCATGAGTACTAAATTTAGCAACATCAGACTGCGGATCATCATAGTCTTCATTCCACTGCACACCTGATGTCATTGTCAGTAGCTGTGCAATGGTGACATTATCGTAGGCCGACCCTTTCATACCCTCAATATAATCTGAAATACTATCATTTAAACTCTTGATATAGCCTTCTTTGATAGCAATACCGACCAGGCTAGAGGTAAACGACTTGGCAACAGAAAAGCTAGTCCAACGCTTTTCTGGAGAATGCTCAAGGGCATAATTTTCATAGCGAACTTTACCGTTATGCAAAATAAGCGCACCAGCCAGATGCTGCTCGATGAAAAAATCATCCATCTCAGTATCAAAGTCTAACGGCTCGCCATGTGGTAACTCTCTCACCAATGTGCTTGGTTCGATCAAGTGTGACTTCACCAGCCAAGGGACTTTATCCATCATTTTAAAAATAACTTCGCGTTGACCTTGCTCCCAAAACAATAGGTCGGTATTTTGTGGCGGGTCAGCAATAAGCGCACGCCAATCCGGGCCAATCGCGGTCCATCCGATTCCAGTCATCATTGCCAGCGTAATACTTGTAATACCGATCCATTTGAACGCTAATTTCATTTGAGTGGGTCCTTTCTTGGTTATCCGATAAAATTAATACCTTATCAGTTCGTTATCCCTTATCCATGCGTTTGTATCGATAAAGTACATGGTTTATTCTTCGAAGCATACTTAATTACAAATGGATGTAAATATTTTCATGTATAAAAAGATACTGTTAGCTTCAGGTATAGTTGCTTTGTTTTGTCTCAGTGGCTGTGAGGCAACTACCACGTCTAAAAACGCTACCCTCGCAGAATTAGAGGTCTCGTCCATAACATTGCCAGCGGGTATTAAAAAGCTTGCTAGTGTGACTAAAACAGACGGTGAAATAGTTATCCCATTTAACAAATATGCTCTAGATAATGGTTTGACGATTGTGTTGCACCCAGATAACTCAGATCCTTTGGTCCACGTAGATATTACTTACCATGTTGGTTCTGGCCGTGAAGACCCTGGTAAGTCAGGCTTTGCACACTTCTTTGAACATATGATGTTTCAAGGGTCCGAAAATGTCGCAGATGAACAACACTTTGGTTTGATTACCGAATCTGGTGGCACGCTTAATGGCTCCACCAACCGCGATCGTACTAATTATTATGAAACGGTCCCGTCTAACCAGTTAGAACGTATGCTTTGGTTAGAGGCTGACCGCATGGGTTTTTTCCTTGACGCGGTAACAGAAGAAAAATTTGAAAATCAGCGCGAAACCGTCAAAAATGAGCGTGGTCAAAATTATGATAATCGTCCCTATGGCTTACTAAGAGAAAGAGTTGGCGAAGCCTTCTACCCGGAGGGTCATCCGTATTCTTGGTCCACAATAGGCTATATAGAAGACCTTAATCGTGCTGATTTAAATGATCTAAAAAAATTCTTCTTGCGCTGGTATGGCCCCAATAATGCGACCTTAACTATTGGAGGAGATATGGACGAAGCGCAAGCATTGGTCTGGGTCAAAAAATATTTTGGCGGTATTCCACGAGGACCTGAGGTTACAAAACCTAAATACACTCAAGTGTCCTTAGATCAAGATCGTTATATTTCTATGGAAGATAATGTCGGCTTACCTTTGATTTACATGGCGTTTCCCACAGTACACGCAAATCACCCCGATGAAGCACCTCTTGATGTACTTATGTCAATTTTAGGTAGCGGTAAAACATCGTTATTGTACAAAAATATGGTGAAAAACGGCAAAGCGGTTCAAGCAAGTGCAGGCCATTCATGCAGTGAACTAAGTTGTCAGTTTACGCTGTTGGCATTGCCTACGCCGAGCAGTAACCTAACTGAGCTAGATATTATTATTCGCGCCTCACTGAAAGAATTTGAAAGCCGAGGTGGCGCGACTGACGATGACATCGAACGCGTCAAGGCTAGTATCGTATCAGGAATGGTTTACGGATTGGAAAGTGTGGCCGGAAAAGTCAGTCAGCTTGCTGCCTATGAAACTTACCGCTCAAACCCCAATGGTATAAGCGATGATATTGCTCGATATGAAAATGTCACTAAAGATGATGTGATGCGTGTTTATAAAACCTATATCAAGAATAAACATTCCGTTGTTATGAGTATTGTGCAAGAAGGGCAGGCAGATACCATTGCTCGAGCCGATACATGGCAGCGCTATGAGCGCAGCATTCCGGCAAAAATCGGTGAGGACAGCGTAGCATTGCGCCCAGGCACGTCAGATTTTGATCGTAAAATCGTTCCCTCACCTGGGATAAATCCGAGCATTAAAGTCCCCGATATATACCGGGTTAAAATGGAAAATGGTATCAACGTATTGGGCGCAGTTAACGACGAAGTTCCTACCACGACTATTCAGCTTCGTATACCTGCCGGTCAAACGCGAGAGAGCATAGATAAACTTGGATTGGCCTCTTTAACCGCCGGTATGCTTGGTGAAAACAGCTTAACATCTTCGGCTGAAGAGCTATCAAATGAGCTGCAAAAATTAGGATCAAGTGTTTATTTTAGTGCCGCAGACAAGTTTACAACACTCAGCATTAGAACCTTATCTAAAAATATAAAGCCAACTCTAGCTATTGCTTTGGAACGGCTAACATCGCCCAAGTTTGATTTAGCTGATTTTCATCGGTTGCAGAAACAGCAAATAGAGGGCTTAAAGAATGCTAAGAAAAATGCCAGCCCAATGGCTACAGAAATATTCAGTAAATTAGTGTTCGGTTTTAATAATAGTTTTGCTTACTCCAATAATGGCAGCATTGCTAGCGTTGAGAAACTAACCCTTGATGATGTAGAAACTTTTTACAAAAACAATTATGGGCCTGCCAATGCTGAAGTGATTGTTGTTAGCAATATCACGAGCAAAGAGATCACTAAACATTTACAAGTGCTTAATAATTGGCAAGGTCAATCAAGCCCAATACCGGTTGTAAAAATATTTCCAGCATTAGCAGTCAATACGCTGTATTTTATTGATAAACCAGGGGCTGCGCAGTCAGAGATACGCATAGGTAAACGGGCTATGAATTATGATGCCACAGGAGAATACTTTAGAGCTGACTTAATGAACTACAACTTAGGCGGTGCCTTCAATAGTCGTATTAACCTCAATTTACGAGAAGACAAGGGTTATACCTATGGTGCCCGTTCATTTTTCAGTGGCAATGACTTCAGAGGTATTTATAGAGCTCAAGCGGGTGTTCGTGCAGATACAACGGCAGATTCGATACAACAATTTAGGGATGAAATTAGCGCGTTTCAAAAAACTGGATTGACAGACAAAGAACTCGATTTTATGAAAAGTGCGATTGGCCAGCGTGATGCCAGAGCCTACGAAACACCAAATCAAAAGCTAGGGTTTTTGTCAGAAATTATGACTTATGATCTTGATAAGACATTTGTAAATGAGCAAAACGCTATCCTAGAA
>DNBN01000116.1:6665-8700 GCA_003491845.1 Porticoccaceae bacterium
CCTAGCAAACATTGGTAAAGACGAGTTAAATTTACTTGCAGCTAAACATCTTAGACTGGATGAGATGATTACCGTAGTGGTAGGTGATAAAGCGAAAGTCTTAGATAGCCTAAAACCAATGTTTGAGACTATTGTAGAACTAAACGAAGACGGTAAACCTCTGTAGTATTGGTTCTGAAATGAGTGATCCGAACTAATGATTTTTGACTAATGGTTCTTGCATAAAACAGCCGCCTTTTGCACAAAACGGTGGCTTTTTATGCTCACAAGGTGTCGCTGATACTCGCAGTGAAATAAATCCTTATATTTTGGTAATTTTTGCTTTGGTATTAATTCCCATCAGAATTGTCGTCGGATACTCAATGTAAGCATTTTATTTGTATGGACTCTCATTATGGTCAACACAGACTTCAGCTGTTGTGATGGATGCAAAAGTGGTTCTATTAAAGAGTGAATTCACATGTCTTTTCATGGTTAAACTCTGGCACATTGCGTCGCTATTTCCAACAACACACACTATAGAAATCTCTAATTAGTCCTCTTAAGCAACCGACCGTCGCAGTGCGGGATAAAACAGTAACAATGCGATGGCGCGGGCAACCACATAAATAATCATCGCCCCCCAAAGTCCCTGAACTCCATATTGGTCTGATAGAACCCACCAGGCGCAGAGATATACTGTAATAGATAGCGCTGCGGCATCGCGCATCTGTCGAGTACACGAAGCGCCTATAAATATGCCATCTAATTGAAATGCCGCAAACGAGAGTAAAACATAAAGTGCTGCAAAAGGGAGCAAGTGGTTTGCAGCAAGGTTTACCGCGGCTATATCTGTCAGAAGTAGCAGAATATTACCCCCCAAAAGAAGAATAATTGATGCTAGAAATATTGCAGTGATTAACGCTAAGATAGTTGAACGCCGAACGGCTATATCAAAAATGTCTTTGCGCTTTGCGCCTACTGCGTTGCCTATCAATGCTTCAACCACAAAGGCATAGCCGTCGAGGAAAAATGCTGAAAATGAAATTAACTGCAATAGGATGTGGTTGCTAGCAAGCATGGTATCACCAAAGACAGCACTCTGATTAATAAAAAAGGCAAAAGAGAAAACCAACATTAGCGTTCGCAACATAATATCTACATTTGCAGATGCGGTTTTTAATAAAGCCGATAAGTCTAAAATTTTAGCGATAGGCCAAAATTTATCCTCCAGTACTTTACCCCTGTGCAACTCTTGATAGACTAGCCAGCCAGCCAGCAATACTGTTGCCCATTCTGCAAGCACGGTCCCTAAGGCTATACCGCTGGCACCCCAGCCAAGAATACCGGCAAACCAGACATCCAATAAGATATTCAGTCCGTTTAAAAACAACTGAACAATGAGCAATTTTTTGCTTTCCCCCAAGCCAATTAACAGCCCCATCAATACAAATATGGCTAGGGTAGCAGGAGCACCCCATATACGAATATTGAAGTACCCTTGAGCGGCAGTCTCAACCTGCACGCTGCCTTCTAACAATGTAAAAGCCACAAATCGAATAGGCCATTGCATCAAAATTAGCAAAATGCCCAGGCAAACTGCCATAAGTAGTGCTCTGCCAAGTACTGCTCTAACTTCTGACTGATCCCCAGCCCCAGATGCTTGAGCTACCAAGCCAGTAGTCCCCATTCTTAGAAAACCAAAGCTCCAATAGACGAAAGAAAAAATCAGCGCACCAAAGGCAATTCCCCCTAGATCCTTGATGCTACCAAGGTGTCCTATAACAGCAGTGTCAACCAGACCTAATATTGGAACTGAGGCATTGGCCAGAATGATCGGCCAGGCTTTCTTTAATAGGTAGGCGTAGCCTATGGATTTGGAATTTTGCATTTAATTTAACTGTTATGGTGTTGGCGTGCCTAACCGACAGGCCTGATTAACATGGCTATTCAAACCTATAGTACTGCACTAGATCTTACAGGTATTCGCCCCACAAGTAGGTTTAGCGTGCTGATCAGTATCACTGTCGATAATAGATCTAAATATAGGGGCTTT
>DNBN01000041.1 GCA_003491845.1 Porticoccaceae bacterium
AAAGTGTTCGTAGGTCATCCAAAGCTTTTTTGGATACATAAACGTCTTATAATAGAAACCCGGTGGCATAAGCCGACCAAAGACACCCACCAGACCCATGACGTCAATATTAACGCTTGGCCAGCCGTTGACACTTTTAGCGTCAAGACCTTCATAAAGCTCTACCTGAGTGACTTTTAAATTTGGCACCGTAGCACTGCCAGAGCCTAGCTGAATAATACCATTTGGCTCCTCTGGTCCATGGCCAACAATGCCTCGAGGTCGAGCATATTTAAAACTTCGCCCAACAACATTAACGCCATTGGCCAGTAGCGCAGAGGCTAAGGTATCACCTAACAACCCTTGATATGGTTTACCATTGAAAGTGAAGTTAATCGGTTGATTTGGGTCAGTGCGGCCGGAAACAACTAGGCGGTTCTTCTGTTTCATACTCCAACCTCTGTTATCTGCGGCTTGGTACCTACAAGGTAGCTCTCTAAAATTTCATAGGTCAGCGTATTTCTGGTGACATTAAAATAGCGTCGACACCCAGTGGCGTGGTACCACATTTCGTGATGAATTCCGCGTGGATTTTTACGAAAAAACAGGTAGTCGCCCCACTGTTCGTCACTTAGATTCTCTGGATCCAGCGGTCGTGCAATATGAGCCTCACCGCCATAACTAAACTCTTCTTCTTCACGAGACTCTAAACAATGTGGACAATAGATTAATAACATATTTTTCTCTAAACCTATGACTAACTAAGATTAGTGGGCAACACCAGCCGCACCATGCTCATCAATAAGCGCACCGCTGTTAAAACGATCGACGGTAAACGCTTTTGCCAGCGGATGGGGTCGATCATTGGCAACTGTGTCTGCGAAAACAAACCCTGAACCTGGGGTTGCTTTAAAGCCGCCGGTACCCCAACCACAGTTAAAGTACAGACCCTCAACAGAGGTCTTGCTAATAATTGGGCAGGCATCAGGACAGGTGTCTACAACACCACCCCATTGACGATTCATTTGCACCCGACTAAAAGCAGGGAATAGTTCACAAATTGCCTGAACTGTATGCTCGATCACATGAAATGACCCGCGCTGACCGTAGCCGTTATAGCTATCTACCCCAGCGCCTATAACAAGATCACCTTTATCTGACTGACTCACATACCCGTGCACAGCATTAGACATAACCACCGTATCTAGACAGGGTTTTACAGGCTCAGAAACCAACGCCTGTAGGGGGCGAGACTCTACAGGTAAGCGAAGTCCTGCCATGGCTGCCACCACACCAGAATTGCCGGCAGTAACACAGGCAACTTTTCGCGCACCAATAAAGCCGTGGGTAGTTTCTACACCAACCACTGCACCATCTTTTCGACGGATACCCGTTACCTCGGTTTGTTGGATCATATCCACTCCCAAAGCGTCTGCGCCTCTTGCATAACCCCAGGCAACCGCATCATGACGAGCTGTCCCACCACGAGGCTGCCATGACGCACCTAATATGGGGTAGCGACTATTTGGCGATGTATTAATTAGTGGAGCAATCTCTTTAATCCTTTGTGGTGAGACAACTTCTCCATCAATACCATTTAGACGATTAGCATTCACCCTACGCTCGATGTCTCGCATGTCTTGTAGCGTGTGACCAAGATTAAGTACTCCTCGTTGGCTGAACATAACGTTATAGTTTAATTCTTGACTCAACCCTTCCCACAGCTTCAATGACAATTCATAAAGCTGTGCAGCCTCATCCCATAGATAATTAGAGCGTATAATAGTAGTATTACGGGCGGTATTTCCGCCTCCCAAATAACCTTTTTCAATCACCGCCACATTGGTAATACCATGCATCTTGGCCAGATAATAAGCGGTTGCCAAACCATGGCCACCACCGCCGATAATAATCACGTCGTACTCTTTTTTGGGTACCGGTTTTCGCCATACTTTTTGCCATTTCTCATGGTAACTAAGTGCATTGGCAAAAAGACTAAAGCCTGAATATCGTTTCATTGATATCACTACATTAAAAATTGGTTTGTACATCTATTGGACCAGTTTTATGGTCACAACAACTAGAACAAAAACGCCAACCAATGGCTTAAAAACGACACTTTGGACACCTAAATACAAAAATGGGGATGTTTGCGCATAAATGTCATTAAAATTCTGTATTATTAATTGCTCGTGTTGAACCAAAACGACATTAGGAGACGGTAGTTGATAGATAATCCAACCACAAAAATAGCCTCCACCACACATCTATCCGTCGGTTTTGTGTTGATGCCTCAATTTACTCTTCTGCCTTTTTCAGCCTTTATAGATGCTTTGCGTTTAGCCGCAGATGAAGGCGATAAAAGCCGTCAAATCAACTGTCAGTGGACATTGATGGCGCCGAATTTGGACCCTATTTCTGCAAGTGCAGGGGTAACGATAAAACCGTGGGAAACCTATCGAAATCCAGCTGATTTTGATTACATTGTAGTAGTGGGTGGATTACTGGAAAACACACTTACCGGCAGCCAGCATATTATTGATTACTTAACCCTAGCGGCTGACAATCATGTTCCTATTATCGGACTTTGCACAGGATCTTTTGCAATGGTTAGGGCTGGCTTAATGAATCATCGTCGCTGTTGCGTCAGCTGGTTTCACTACCAAGATTTGACCCTCAGATACGCCTCGGTCATCCCCGTTGCGAACCAGTTATTTGTCGATGATGGTGACAGAATTACGTGCGCAGGTGGGGCTGTAGCCGCGGATCTTGCCGCGTATATTATTGAACGACATCTTGGGCAGAGCTGGGCGCGAAAAAGCTTGCGCATCCTTGTGATGGATCGTCCAAGACCCGCTGAAGCACGCCAACCTGAAGCTGACCCTCAGGTCACCAACCGCTGGGTGACTAGAGCCGTCTCTTTAATGGAACAAAATTTAAGCCGGCCACTTCATACTGATGAAATAGCCACCAAATTGGCCATTTCTAAACGGCAGTTGGAGCGCTTATTTATTCGAGAAACAGGCACTACCCTGCAAAAATGTTATCGTCAAATACGCCTTCGTTATGGTCTGTGGCTGCTGCAAAATACCAACCGAATGATTACCGAGATAGGCCAAGACTCAGGATTTTCTGACACTGCACATTTTTCTCGAGTATTCCGCCAGACATTTGGTAAAAAACCCACTGATATCCGTCGTCTAAAGCACTAACGTAAAACCCTTCGCTCAGCACTTGGCGGCTTTCCGTATAAGTCACTGTAGCACTTACTAAAATGGGGGGCAGTTGAGAATCCACAACTAATCGCTACATCAATCACCGGGATTGCCGTTTGAAGGAGTAACAAACGCGCCCGAGATAGGCGCAACTCTAAATAGTAACGAGAGGGGGCACAGTGTAAGTAACGATTAAATAACCGTTCTAACTGACGCCTTGAAATGCCGACATACTCTGAAACTTCATCTAAGGTTAGGGGTTCCTCAACATTAGACTCCATTAGAGTAACTGCATCCACAAGTCGAGGCTGGCTTGCGCCAATCAGATATTTTAGCGGCGCACGCTGGGCATCTTTTTCGGTACGAACACGATCACAGGTAAACTGTTCAGATATTTGCTGGACCAATTGATGGCCATGGATACTCGCAATGAGGTTTAGCATTAGGTCAATAGAGCTTATACCTCCAGAGCAGGTATAACGATCGCGGTCAATAACAAAGAGGCTTGATGAAATTTCTAGTTTAGGAAACTCTTCACGCAGGCTCGCTAGATTTTCCCAGTGAATAGTACAGCGATAACCATCCAGTAAACCTGCCGCCGCAAGGGCATAGGTTCCTGTACAAACGCCCCCAATGGGTATCTTGCGTTTAGCTACCTTACGTAACCCATCTAGTAGTGACTTGTCGCAGTATTTTTTTACCGAGTAACCGCCACAAACCATGAGTATATTTGCCTCATGAGTCTGTTCAAGACTTGCATCTATACTCAATTCAAGACCGGCACTTGAAATCACCGATTGACCATCGATACTATGTAAACTCCACGTATACAGGGTCCGTTCAGTTAACCGATTAGCCATACGCAGCATACCCACCGCGTTTGAAAAGGTGCTGAGCGTATATTCTGGAATCATTAAAAAAGCGACATGCAGAGCAGTTTCAGATTCGGGCAAAACATCATAAATGGAATCGGACATTTTCAATCCTTCGCCGATCTTGGTATCGGCGTCAGTAGCCTAAAAAGACAACAATTGGCTCCTTGGTTAGAGCTCTTTTTCGAAGTATATGCCAAGAAATGAAAATCAAAAAGTTTTTTTAGCGCCGCCGGCGTCTCCGACCAGATATCTCAGGAATAACGGTTTTATTAACTGGCTTTTTAAGCACAGAAAATAGATTGGAAAAAGAATCAACTTTGTTAGGAAACGCCATTGCATCAACAAAATATTGTTGAAATTTAGGCTCCATCGCCGTCTCAATTTTTTCTATATTAGCAACCAAACCTTCAATAGTATGACGGGATTGTTGATTTAATAAGGCAATTCTTGCACCTGTACCCGCCGCGTTACCGGCGGAAGAAACCTGATTTAAAGCACAATCGGGGATCAGCCCCAAGACCATAGCGTGTTGTACATTAATATGACTACCAAAGGCACCCGCGAGTCGAATACGATCTATCTGTTGTATTTCAAGTTTGTCCATTAGCAATTTTACACCGGCATATAAGGCCGCTTTAGCCAGCTGAATTTGGCGTATATCATTTTGAGTAATAACAATAGGCGTCTGATTACTGGCACATAGGCCGTCAGCAGCAGTCGGCTGATAGAGTACATAGGAAAATGTTCGTCCATCGGCTATAACTCGAGGGGAGGAGGCAGCTAGGTCGCCGTCAACAACACCATCCTCAGTAATCACGCCAGTAAGATACATTTCTGCCACTACCTCAATAATTCCTGAGCCACATACCCCGGTTACACCAAAACGAGAGGTTTGCTTATCAAAGCCAGGCTCATTGGACCATAACTCAGAACCAATTACCTTAAAAGTTGCCTCTAGAGAATCAGGGTCAATACGCACACGCTCTATAGCGCCAGCAGCTGCACGCTGACCACAACTAATTTGAGCGCCTTCAAAAGCGGGGCCAGTGGGACTTGAGCATGCTAGCAAGCGATGTTTGTCACCAAGTACGATTTCAGCATTGGTACCCACATCTACCAAAAGGGTCATTTTTTCTTGTTGCCCAGGTTCCTCTGACAAGATCATCCCTGCGGTATCAGCACCGACATGCCCGGCAATACAGGGTAATATATACAGGCGTCCACCACGATTAATGTTCAGATCAAGATCACAAGCGCGAATCTCAATCGCCGCATCAGTAGTTAATGCAAAAGGTGCGCCGCCCAACTCTACCGGGTCTATTCCAAGCAGCAGGTGATGCATAATTGGGTTAGCCACAAGTGTGATCTCAACAATATGTTCAACCGCGACATTAACTTTTTTGGTGACCTCGACAAACAGACTATTTAGAGCCTCACGAATCGCCTTACTCATTTCAACCACCCCTTCGGGATGCATCATCACGTAAGAAACGCGACTCATAAGATCTTCCCCGAAGCGAATTTGTGGATTCATCAAGCTTGCACTGGCAACAACCTCTCCACTAGCCAGGTCACAGAGATGCACAGCCACAGTGGTAGAACCGACATCAACGGCGACACCATAGGCCTTATCAAAAAACCCTGGCCAGAGGGCTATAATTGTTTGGTTTTTATGCACAGCCACAGTTAGTTTACGTCCAACTTTTTTTAATATGGGCTGTAATTGACTTAGCAATAAAGCATCACAGGTTAATGTGTTTAACCCCCACTGGGCAGCCAATGCTTCTAATAAATGCTGTAAATCGCCTTTGGGAACGGCCATATCAGGCTCTGGCACATCTACGTAATAAAGTTTAGTGGCAACATCAAGCTGAATATCTCTGTATTCAGCATCTTTTCGGACAATCTGACGATGCACCTGACTTTCCGCAGGAACATCAATGACGCAATCATCAAGGAGCAGAGTGTGACAACTTAGGCGACGACCCTCGGCCAAAGATTTTTTGCGCAGGCCATAACTCTTTTCGGTTTCGCTTATGGGCGATAAATGCGTGTTAGCAGAGGTGATTTGATGTTTGGGAAAACTACCCTCACTACAGGTTACTTGACAGCGTCCGCAGAGACCACGCCCACCACAGACCGAATCAATATCGACACCAAGACTCCGCGCAGCATCAAGTAAAGGAGTGTTGACAGGAAAACTGCCACGCCTTCCAGAGGGAGTAAAGACAACCTTTACCTGATTATCTATCATCAGATCACTCGATCAGAAAATGACATTTTCATCGGGCACGACGACGTCCAGAACGACCACCACGGCCTGCATCTGCGCTGGGGTCACGATAAGCCTTGATCCAATTGGCGCAATTTGCATCCTTACCCATCATCACATCACCGCCACGCACCGCTTGCATGACCTCAGGGTGCAGCGGACTAGTAATTGCGGAGGTCATGCCAGCACCCATCGCCATAGTCAAAAAAGCACTATTGATGCCATTGCGATTGGGTAGCCCAAAGCTTACATTTGATGCACCACAGGTGGTATTAACTTTAAGCTCCTCTCGCAGACGTCTGACCACATGCATCACCTGAAGTCCTGCAGTGTTAATCGCTCCAATAGGCATTACCAGCGGATCAACCACTACATCACTGTAATGAATACCATAATCAGCGGCTCGCTCAACAATTTTTTTGGCTACCAAAAAGCGCTCATCAGGATCTTCTGAAATACCAGTTTCATCATTTGAAATAGCGACAACTGCGGCGCCATATTTTTTGACTAGCGGAAGTACCCGCTCAAGCACTTCATCTTCACCTGTTACCGAATTAACGAGCGCCTTGCCCTGATAAACGGATAAACCAACTTCAAGGGCCTCGATGATGGAAGAATCTATACTGATAGGCACATCTGTAATTGACTGTACCAGTTGAATCGTTTCACCCAGTATTCGCGGTTCATCCGCCAGAGGAATACCCGCATTAACATCAAGCATATGAGCCCCAGCTAGGACTTGGGCAAGCGCATCAGACTCAACTCTACTGTAGTCTCCAACTTTCATCTCCTCAGCAAGAATCTTTCGACCTGTGGGATTAATGCGCTCACCGATAATAACAAAGGGCTGATCAAAGCCAATATGAACCTCTTTTGTGGCAGAACTGATGGTCGTAATGGTCATAATTTATCCCGTTATTTATATTTATAAGCACCAGTTTTATCGGTGTTTTGTTGTGCATTTATAGTGTTTTAAAACCATTCCCAGTAAGCTGAAAATGACCATCCTGAATTTTATACATCCACTGAGCTGACTTAGCTAGACCACCAAGAGGATACAGATGAAACTGCTTAATCAGACAATCCGCATCGTTGTCCATTCCAACAACCAAATCCCTTACTAGTTCACTGGGTTCTGAGGCCGGTGCATTCACATACGACCCCAAAAACGAATCCTTCAAACTTAATCGCAACATGTTCATGGGGCTGCGTGTTAAAAAGCGCATAGACGGTCCAACACCACAATGCTGTGCATGTCGCAGCAAGGTTTTAATAGTCGCCAAACCAGGGATACCGACATGAACTGGTAGCTTATTACCCTGTTGACGAATTCTCTTCTCCCACGCTAGCAAGGGTTCCGCTTCAAAAATAAACTGAGTCGCCAAATAGAGCTCCATAGAGCTATTTTTGGCATAATGATTTTTCTGTTCAATAGCTAATGAACAATCCGCATCAGAAATATCGGGGCTACCCTCAGGATGGCCTGCCAAGCCTAATTTAGTAAAGTTGTATTTTTCAAAAAGACCTGTATGCAATACGTCTATAGAGGCCTCAAATTCTCCCAGAGGTTTATCCACACCACCGCCGATCAAAAGACCTTCACTAACACCTTCATGCTGTAATGCCGCCAAGTTCTCTTCTAATATGGCAGAAGACACTATGGAACGAGCTGCAAAATGCGGTACTGGATTATAACCATCAGACTTCAATCTACGCACAGTGGCCAATGTATCTGCAAAGTCAGAGCCGGGTAAAAATGTCACATAAACCGTACAACCAGGTCGCAGTATTGGAACAAAATCGGCAACCTTAGCCGCACCCCCTGGGGTCACCTCCAGCGTGGTCTTGAGCATCATATCAACCAATGCTTGTTTTTCTTCAACCATGCTCCGCGGCATTAATATAGTCTCCGTTGCTTATAGATAAAATACGTTGAGATCAGACTTTTGACGTATAAATGTTTGTACAGTTGTAGTTAGAGCTCTTTCTCAACCTTAAGGCCCTTACTTTTGACCAATAGTTTAATATCTTCATCTGAAAACATCATCTCTATTTCAGCCGCTATTTGATCCGCCAGAACCTGGGGACTCTCCAGACTATCAATAGCACTGGTCTCTCGCCGCCAATCAGCCAAATACTCGTCACTACCGCCCTTACCAGCCCGCATTGCAGCTCGATCAATTGCGGCCTGAAAACGGTGACTTAATATCGTTTTACCACGCTCACGCCCACGTTTCACCAATACCTGAGCGGGAATGTCGCGCCAAAAAACAAGAATTTTTTGCATCTCTCAACCACTCCCAATCACATTAAAAGTCTCACTAACCAAACTTTAAAACTTGCTCTTCAAGTCCATTTTGTAAATCACCATAGCCACAATGATGATGTTTAAATATTAATCCCAGCACCTTGGCAGCCGCCTTAGCCTGTTCAATCAACAAAGGATCTTGAGTCTGCGAGAGATAAACCAAATGAGTATAGTGCGCGAACAGTTGATTTCGTAACTCCGGATGACTATCAAGCTTTAAACCTTTGATCACAAGTCGTTCAAAATGTTTAACTAAAAAATCGGTCAAATA
>DNBN01000308.1 GCA_003491845.1 Porticoccaceae bacterium
CCGGCGGTGGTGGTGCAGTGCTTAAATTGGTAAGTTTGTTTAATGTTGCTAATTGGCTTAGACGACTAAAACTAGATTTTTCCGATGTAGTTGGTGGTGACATAGAGTATAGCTCTCTAGATGGGTCAGTTTATTTAGATAATGGCACTGCACAATTTTTGACGCCTTTAAATGTGCAAATGTCTTTTGGTAAAATGACTATGGCTGGCGAATTTGATTTAATTGCTGAAACTGCTGATGCTCAGTTGGTCGCAACCTTACCTTTGACTTCAAATTTGCCTTGGATGGTGGCATTCCTAGCCAATGCGCCTGCCGCTGCTGGAGTTTACATCACTAGTAAAATAGTGAGTAAGCAAGTAGATCGATTATCGAGTATCAGCTACCGAATAAAAGGCCCCTGGGATAACCTTGATGCCAGCGTAGATCAAATGTTTGCACCCCAACTAGAAAATGGGATGCTAGCTGATTAGGACACGTTTACTTAGTCAGTAAGTGATCTAATGTACTGAAACATTTTTCGGGCAGCAGCAGGCGGTTTTTTGAGCTCTAGTTCGCGGTTAGCTTGACGTTGAAGATTACGCAATTGTTGCCTATCTGCCATGGGATAATCGCTTAAAAAGTTCTCTATGGCCTGATTTCCTTCATTAATAAGGCTGTCACGCCAGGCTTCGAGTCGCTGGAAATGTTGTCTGTAAGTGAGCGATTGGTGGTCCATTTTCTCTAATGTTTCCTGAATGTTATCAATGTCAGAAATACGCATAAGTTTACCAATATACTGTAAATGTCGCCGCTTAGCCTCCCGGCTTTTGAGTCTTCGTGCCTCGTAAATAGCGTCTTTAAGTGCGTCAGGTAGATTAAATTTCTGTAGTTTACCCTCGGGCATTTCAACTAGTTCCTGCCCCATTGCTTGGAGTGCATGACTATCTCTTTTTAACTGAGATTTACTCGGCCCCTCATACTCTGTGTTTGCTTCTGTTTTTGAATCATCCATTAGATAAGAAATACCGCCGCTAAGCCAAGAAAGGATACAAATCCGACAATGTCGGTAATTGTGGTGAGAATAACCGAACCTGCTAATGCAGGATCAATATGTAAAGCACGTAAAACAACTGGCAGGATTGTTCCTGTTAGTGCCGCAGCCATAAGGTTGATGGCCATTGCCAGACCAATAATAACGGCCATTACAGGGTTGCCAAACCACAAAGAGACAATCACACCAATAACAATGGCGTAAAGCAACCCGTTTAATGCGCCTACAGCAAATTCCTTACTTAGTAACCAGTTTAGGTTTCCTGTTTCAACTTGTCCTAGGGCCATTCCGCGAATTACGACGGTTAAGGTTTGACTACCTGCAACACCACCCATGCTAGCCACAATGGGCATTAAAATAGCTAGTGCAACAACTTGGTCTAAGGTTTGTTCAAATAGACTGATCGCAGAAGATGCAAATATAGCAGTAAGTAGATTAACGCCAAGCCAAACTGCTCGGCGTGGTGCTGTTCGAGTAATAGACGAGAACGTATCCTCTGTATCACTCAGACCAGCCATGGCTAATAAGGAATGATCTGCATCCTCTACGATGACATCCACTACATCATCAATGGTAATTCTCCCAAGAAGACGATTGTGTTCGTCAACAACTGGTGCAGAAATCAAATCATAACGCTGAAAGCGAGTAGCAACTTCGGAATCGATAAGGTTGACATTAATGGCCTTTACTTCAGTATTCATTACCTCTCGCACTGTGGTGGTAGATGTTGAGGTTAATAATTTTCCTATGGATAGATTGCCCAAAAATGTATCGTTACGACTGACTACAAAAAGATTGTCCGTAGTGCTTGGTATTTCTTCAAAACGCCTAAGGTAACGCAGTACAACATCGACGGTGATATCTGGACGCACCGTTATTACCTCCGTATCCATCAGTCCACCGGCGGTGTCCTCATGATAGGTAAGTACGGTTTCTACACGTTGACGATCTTGCATAGACATGGCTTTTAGAACGTCAGGTATTACTCTTTCAGGCAGCTGCTGAAGAATGTCAACGACATCATCGACGTCCAGCCCCTCGGTTAACTGAGCGACTTCAGCACCATCCATTTGAGTTAGAAATTCCGACTGAATTTCATCAGAGAGGTCTTGAATAACCGCCCCTGATAACTCTGGATCAATTAGGCCCCACAATACCTGGCGATGTTTTGGCGGCGCAATTTCCAGTTGATGTGCAATATCTGGAGGAGCAAGATTATTCAGCTGATATTTAACTCGGTGTAAGGTGTCTGAGTCAATTTCGCTGTCAAGCTTGGCAAGTAAATTATCTTCGACGATCATGTTTTGAGTTCCTGGTCAGGCCAACTTGTGCCCGACGAAGTCCTATTCTAACTTTCTATGCTCTAATTCGATAGAGTAAATAAATATTTTGCCTCAAGACCACTAAGGAGATCTTCTGAGATTACTCGCCCTCATCGAAATAGGTTTCAAATAGCTCGACAATAGCGCGATGTGCAGCCGTCTCTTCAGGTCCATCAAAAATAAAGTTCAGTTCAGTGCCTTGATTCGCGGCAAGCAACATCAGAGACATGACGCTTTTAGCATCAACAAGGGGTTCTACTTGCCCAGCACGAATAGAGCAAGGGTAGCTGTTAGCAAGCTTGGCTAATTTAGTAGCGGCTCTTGCGTGTAATCCAAGTCGGTTGATAACAGTGATGTTGGTATTGATCATAAAATAGCAACCCCACCCTATGGTTTCGTTATTTCTTTATGGATTACCTGTACCGAGGGATAAGAGTCTAAAAAATGAGCATGCAGTTTATTTGCCATATAAACTGACCGATGCTGGCCGCCTGTACAACCGATGCAGACAGTAAAATAACTGCGATTATTAGCTTCAAATTTGGGGATCCAGCGGATTAAAAAATCACGTATATCGCTGAACATCTCGATTACTTCTTCTTGATCCTCTAAAAATTCTATTATCCCTGCATCATTACCGTTTTGCGTTCTGAGTTCTTGTTTCCAGTAGGGGTTAGGTAAACATCTGACATCGAAAATAAAATCTGGTGCTTCTGGTAGGCCTCGCTTAAATCCAAATGACTCAAACACAATAGACATATTGCCGCTGTCATTGGGCATCACTGTATTTTTAATAAGGTCTCGTAGTTGATGTAGAGAAAGTCCTGAGGTGTCGATATTTTGATCAGAAATTTTTAGGATTGGAGACAGAATCTCTTCTTCAATATCGATCGCTGCAGATAGCCCAACTGTATCGCTACTAAGTGGGTGTTTGCGTCGTGTCTCACTGTAGCGTCGGATAAGGTCACTTCGACGTGCCTGTAAAAAAACCACATTAACATGGATATCTCTAGTGTCTATTACACTTAAAATTTCTGGAAGCTTATCAAGATCACCGGCAATATTTCTGGCATCAATACCTACCGCTAGCTTAGTTGTGTAGTGATGTAGTTCAGTAGTGGTATTATCAATTGGGTTGAGCTGGGTTTTGCTCGGAGTGTCTTCTGCGCTTAATTGTTTTATCAGAGACGGTAGAAGCGATGGTGGAAGATTATCAATGCAGGTAAATCCTATATCTTCAAGAACGTTTAAGGCTGAGGTTTTACCTGAACCGGACCGACCACTTACAACAATTAGTCGTATCATTAGTTTGCCCGTTCCAAAGCAATAGCAGTGTTGTAGAGGTCCTGATTGTTTTTACATTCTCGCAATAGCTGTCTTGAGTCTTCTCTCTGCATTATCGAGGCTATCCTAGCTAGCGTGGCTAAATGCTCGTCGTTCTTCTCTTCAGGCACAATAAGACCAAACACAAGATCCACTGGTTCATCATCAAATGCATCAAAATTAATCGGTTTATCTAGTTTAATCAGGCAGCCGCAGATACGAGTAACACCCGCTGCTCGGCAATGTGGAATAGCGACACCATCGCCAATGGCGGTACTACCAAGTTTTTCTCGAGCAATAAACCGATGAAAGAGACTATCCGACTGCTCCTGAGATCCACCTAAATAGGTATTAACGATGCCGGCTAAGCTTTCTAATAATCGTTTTTTACTTAGGCAGTGGATATCACTATGAGTCATTTCCAGCGAGAGTACATCGGTAATCTTCATTAAATGTACTAGTGACCTCTATGTTTTTCTTTGTACTTGATCGCTTGTCTATCAAGCTTATCTGAAAGCGCATCTATAGCGGCATACATATCATCGTGCTCAGCTAGAGCAAACAAATCACCACCGCTAACATGCACCGTTGCTTCAGCTTTTTGTACAAGTTTCTCAACAGTCAGTATGACCGAGATACTAGTGATTTGCTCATAATGACGTTCTAACTTGGATAGTTTTTGTGTAACGTAGTCTCTGATGGGGTCGGTGATTTCTAAGTGATGCCCACTTATTGTCATCTGCATATACTGCTCCTTTTAGATACTGTTTTCGAATCTTTTTCTTTGGCTTGATGAGGCAATGCCTAGGCTCTCTCTATATTTTGCCACTGTTCTTCTTGCTACCTGAATACCTTGTGCTTCTAATAAAACCATGAGTTTGTTATCACTCAGGGGTTTAGAAGGGTTTTCAGCCTCTACCAATGTCTTAAGGATAGCGCAAACAGCTGTAGATGAACACTCTCCTCCAGCTGATGTGCCAACATGACTGGAAAAAAAATATTTTAGTTCAAATATACCTTGAGGTGTAGCCAGATATTTCGCGGTTGTTACTCGAGAAATAGTTGATTCGTGCAGTTCAAGCTTAGTAGCTATGTCTGATAGAACCATAGGTTTCATCGAAATAGGGCCATTATCTAAAAAACCTTGTTGAAGTTCCACAATGGTAATAGCTACCCTCATTAAAGTCTCATTACGACTTTCAAGGCTACGAAGGAACCACTTAGCATCTGCTAGGTTGTCTTTTAAATATTGATTTTGTTCACTATTATCTGCACGTTTTATAAGGCTCGAATAAATATCATTGATTTTTAAGCGAGGCATATTTCCGTCATTAAGTCTTACTTGCCAGCGCCCACCTACTTTCTCTACGTAGGCATCTGGAGCAATATACTCTGCTGTATTGACTGTCAAAGACTCGCCTGGCCGCGGCGTTAAGCTGCGTATTAGTTTGAGTGCTCCCTGAAGTTCCTCCATTTTGTAGCGAGTCCGTTTCACTAGGCTTGCGATGTCTATTGAGGCGATGTCAGTGAGAAAATCTGTGGCGAGTCTGATGGCTTGATGGATAAAGGGCGTATCTGGGGACAATTGGTATAATTGAATTAACAAACATTCCTTGATGTCTCGGGCAAATATGCCTGGAGGATCAAATTGTTGGAGTCTGTGTAACACCGCTATTAATTCATCTTCCTCTATAGGGTCTGCACTGTCATGATCTGATTTATGGGATAGAATATCAGTCAAGTTGGAGCTGATTAACCCGGTCGGTTCTATCGCATCAATAAAGGCCTCCGCTATATGTTGATCTCGAGAGGACATCGGTGTGAGATTTAGCTGCCATGTTAGGTGATCTTGTAAGGATTCTGTAACCTGATAAACTTGCTCCCAATTGTTTTCTCCACTTGAAGATGTGGCCATGGTAGAGCTAAAGGTTTCCTCCCAATTGGCATCCACCGGAAGGTCAGATGCTGATGGAGCACTCCAATCACCCTCAGCCTCTGATTCAGTGACTGTTTTATCAGCCGCATCATGAGCGGCCGAATGCAAGTCAGATGTATCTAGGTTAAGGTCGACAACGGAGGTATCTTTACTCAGGACATTGTCTTTATTTGCGGTTTCTGCATTGGTATTAGTGTTCCCATCGTCAAGTTCCAACAATGGGTTACTATAAAGTTGTTCAGTAATTTCTTGACCTAATTCTAGAGTGGACAGCTGCAGCAGCTTGATCGCCTGCTGTAATTGAGGCGTCATCGTTAATTGCTGACTGAATTTTAATTGTAATCCTGGCCGCATAGATGGTTCATATTTTTTTCTTGAAAAGCAATTTTAGTGCCAAAACTGACATAAAGGCAATAAAATTTACAAAAAAGAAGTATTTTTAAAGTGTAAAGTGCTCCCCAAGA
>DNBN01000153.1 GCA_003491845.1 Porticoccaceae bacterium
GATGAAGTGCAGGATATGGTAGCTCAAGCAATGGAAACGTGGGGCCGTGTTGATATTTTAATTAATAACGCGGGTATTCTGCGCGATAAATCCTTTAGTAAAATGGACCTTGCTGACTTTCAGTTAGTGATGGATGTTCACCTAATGGGATCGGTTAACTGTACTAAGGCCGTCTGGGACATCATGCGAGAGCAAAATTATGGACGTATTGTAATGACCACCTCATCAAGCGGTATGTACGGAAACTTTGGTCAGACTAATTATGGCGCTGCAAAGATGGCGGTGCTCGGGTTCATGAATACCTTAGTACTGGAGGGTGGTAAAAACAACATTCATGTTAACGCACTGGCGCCTACTGCGGGTACTCGTATGACGGAAGATTTACTGCCAGCGGCTATGTTGGACTTGATGACAGCAGAATCGGTCACTGCCGGTGCGCTTGTTCTCTGTGATGAAAAAGCACCTACGCGAACAATTCTATGTGCTGGTGCTGGCGGCTACGCATTGGCCAGTATGTATGAAACAGACGGTATCTTTTTACCAAAAGATAGCCAAACTCCTGATGAGGTAGTTGCCCAATGGGATACATTGTCAGACATTTCAAATCATCAGGCTTTAGAGTCAGGTGGAAAACAGACTGAAAAGTTTGTTATGAAAGCTATGGCAACACTTCAGGGCTAAGGCCGACACACAACAAAATTGTTTAAGGAAAATATTATGAAAGAAGCAGTTATCGTCTCTGCGGCCAGAACGCCTATTGGAAAAGCTTTCCGTGGAGCATTTAATGATCTAGAGTCCCCTTCAATGTCATCTTTTGCAGTTGCCGCAGCGGTAGAGCGTGCGGGGATTGATCCAGCTGAAATTGATGACTGTATTATGGGTGCTGCTATGCAGCAGGGCACGCAAACCATGAATTTGGGTCGCCAAGTTGCTATGGCATCGGGATTGCCTGTTACTGTCTCCGGTATGACCATTGATCGACAATGTTCCTCTGGTCTTATGGCTATTGCTACCGGTGCTAAGCAAATTATTAATGATGGTTCGCCAATTATTGTTGCTGGTGGTTGTGAGAGCATTAGTTTGATTCAAAATGAACACTTCAATGCTCATCGGGTGGCTGATCCCTTAGCAATGAAGCATGCGCCACTAATTCATATGCCTATGCTAGATACTGCTGAAACCGTAGCAAAACGCTATAATATTTCCCGTGAAGCTCAAGATGAATATGCATTGATGTCGCAAACACGGACTGCGGCAGCTCAAGATGCTGGCTTGTATGCGGGCGAAATCGTACCGGTGACTGCAACTAAGCTAGTTACTAATCGTGAAACTGGTGAAGTGACTAAACAAGAGGTTACGCTTGAAAAGGATGAAGGTAATCGGCCTGGTACTACACTAGACAATCTGTCTAGCTTAAGGACGGTGCGTGATGGCGGCTCAATATCGGCAGGTAATGCCTCTCAATTGTCAGATGGAGCCGCAGCGGTTGTTCTGATGGATGGAACTTTAGCGTCACAACGCAACATTGAGCCTTTGGGCGTCTATCGCGGTATGGCTGTTGCCGGTTGCGAACCGGATGAAATGGGTATTGGTCCGGTGTTTGCTATTCCTAAGTTACTTGAGCGCAATGGGTTAAAAATTGATGATATTGGGTTGTGGGAGCTGAACGAAGCTTTTGCTGTGCAAGTAATTTATTGTCGTGACAAGCTAGGTATCCCAATGGAGAGACTCAATGTCAATGGTGGTTCTATATCTATTGGACACCCTTTCGGTATGAGTGGCGCTCGTATGGTCATGCATGCACTTATGGAAGGTAAGCGCCGTGGAGAAAAATACGTGGTTATCACTATGTGTGTCGGTGGTGGTATGGGTGCAGCCGGTTTATTCGAAGTTGTTTAATAGATTTCTATAGCCATTTAAAAAGCACCAGACTGTGGTAATAGTTTGGTGCTTTTTAGCACTACCTAAATGGTCTTGGGTTAATGTCGTAGTCGGTGCCCAGGCTCTGGCTGATAATACGGTTTTGTTAAACAACCTAGGAATTAAAGGTTTTCTCGATGAACCAGTCTTTATGACTTTGCGATCTTTTGTAACAGCTCCTGCCTGTGTGTCAACAAAAAAAAGTAAAGAATGGGTTAAAGATCATGTTTTACAATTGCATCAAGATCGCCATCATATTTTAAATGTTGAGGCCTTAGATAAGAAAATTAATCAGGCGGCGACGTCGATTACACCATAATAATAAAAAGAGAAATACGAATATGATTGTGCAGAAGACTAGTGTGTTTTTAGTTGCTTTGCTAACCGTCTTAGTGAGTGGCTGCGAGGTTACTGAGGAATCTTTTACCGAGGTACAAGGCGAAGCCAGTCGATTTACCCGTGAGAAGAATCGGCAGGTAAGTAATGAGTTGAATCTTGATGATCAGCAAGATTTTATTGATGCGAGTAAAGGTCTCATTGCTGTAGCGCCGAAGAATCAACTGTTTAATCCTCAAGGTCAGATAATCTGGAATCCTGGGTCCTACGATTTTATTCAAGGGGCTGCACCTGACTCGGTAAATCCTAGCCTGTGGAGACAGGCTAAATTGAATAATATTCGTGGTTTATTCAAGGTAGATGAAGGTATATATCAGTTGCGAGGTTTCGATCTTGCCAACACTACTCTGATAAAAAGTGATAATGGTTGGATTGTGGTCGACCCACTAACTACTTTAGAAACCACAGCGGCAGCCATGGCGTTTGCTGCTAAGTATTTGGGTGAAATAAATGTCACTGGAGTGATTTTCACACACAGCCATGCTGACCATTTTGGTGGGGTATTGGCGATCACTAATAAGCAGGACGCCGCATTGAATGGCATTCCAATTATCGCGCCGTCTGGATTTATAAAAGAGTCAACTAGTGAAAACATAATGGCCGGACCTGCAATGAGCCGACGTGGAAATTACATGTTTGGTAGTGCCCTAGACCATTCCAAAACAGGCCATGTAGATGCCGGACTTGGGAAACAGGTGGTATTTGGTAGTACATCAATAATGGTGCCGTCCATCACTATCGATCAGCCAGAAATGGATCTAAATGTTGACGGCGTAGACTTTCAGTTCTATAACATGCCTGGGTCGGAGGCGCCTTCGGAGCTGACATTTTACTTACCCCAGTGGCAAGCGTTTTGCGGCGCTGAAATTCTCTCTCATGTGATGCACAACATATTAACGCTTCGCGGTGCAAAGGTAAGAGATGCTTTGTTGTGGAGCGATTACATTGGTCAGTCGGTAGATCGATTAAAAGATGTTGAGGTCTTCTTCAATAGCCATCATTGGCCTACCTGGGGTCACGCACGGATTATTACCCAGATGCGACAGCAGCAGGATATGTATAAGTTTATACATGACCAAACATTGCAACTTGCAAATCTAGGTTTGACTCCGCGAGAAATTGCAGAGAAGATCAGGCTGCCTAAGAGTTTGGCTAACAAATTTCACTTGAGGGGTTATTACGGTACCCTCAGTCATAATAGTAAGGCGGTATATCAGCACTATTTTGGCTGGTATGACGGCAACCCCGCCAACCTAAACCCTTTGCCGCCTGAACAGTCCGCACGGCGGTACGTTGAGTTTATGGGGGGTTCTGATGCCATTTTAGCCAAAGCCCAAGACTATATGGCTAGGGGAGATTATCGTTGGGTTGGTGAAGTCTTAAATCATGTGGTTTTCGCCGAACCTAAAAATCAAGCAGCTCGTGATATGTTAGCTCAGGCTTATGAACAGATGGCTTATCAAGCAGAGTCTGGGCCATGGCGAGATATTTATTTGTCTGGTGCTAGTGAGTTACGTGTCGATAGAAAAACTGCCGCTCAAGTAAGGTTAAATTCAAAGGCATTCATAAAAGAAGTTCCCTTGGAAGAGTTTATGAAGGCGCTCACCGTTAGTATCGATGCTGAAA
>DNBN01000119.1:0-249 GCA_003491845.1 Porticoccaceae bacterium
CTACAGGCTGGCTGGATTCCTGTCGCCAACGGCAATCTCGAATTCTGGCACTACCTTGCACCGCAAAGCAGCAGGCGCTCGGGTGCACAAGCCACCGACTTGGGCTTTACCCATACCTGTTTTGAGGTTGACGATGTAGTAAGCAGCATGCGTGATCTCACCAATGTTGGCGTGCACTTTCTTTCAGAGGCCATTGTGGGTGATTCTAATACGGTCGTCTTTGGACGAGACCCGGAAAACAATCTTTTT
>DNBN01000119.1:510-4630 GCA_003491845.1 Porticoccaceae bacterium
GAGACCCGGAAAACAATCTTTTTGAGTTGATTTCTTTTAATGGGCAAGGTGAAAGCTTTTCTCTGGACACCCTCTCTGGCGGGCGTCACCCACACGATTTGGCAAAACCTGCTACCAATCAATAACAACTAAAACAAAGCCACTAGTATGAGCAGCAAACAACTCGATAACCAGACCATACTAAGTTATGGCATTTTATCTCTACCTATTGGCGTGTTAGGTATTCCCATGGGAATCTATTTGGCGCCTTTTTATGCCGGGGAACTCGGCCTGCCACTTGCGGTTGTTGGCAGTATGCTGATGTTATCGCGTGTCTCTGACTTCATTACCGACCCATTAATCGGAGTGTTGTCAGATCGCTGGCGTCCCAGTATTGGCCGACGCAGGGTTTGGCTACCGATTGGCACAATGATTATGATGATTGGCGTATCTCTGTTGCTACGTCCGAGCGGTGAAGTGAATGCGTTATATTTCTTAATAGCCGTGTCGATAACTTACCTGGGCTATACCACATTACAACTACCCTATACCGCATGGGGCGCGGAATTATCCCCTGACTACCATGTCCGCACGAAAGTCACCGCCTCCGCCAAATTTTTCGACACCTTCGGCCTGGTGATTTCTACTATTATTCCGGCGGTCATTCTGTCCCAGGCGGGTGCGAAGGCTAGTGATGTTATGAATGGCTTGAGCCTTTTTGTTTTATTTGCGCTACCCATATGCGCCACGATTACCTTTTTCAGAGTGCCAGAACCCACACAACATAAAGCACCCCAGGCTAAAATTGACGCGCGTCAGGCCTTCAAACTAATCGCCCGTAACAAACCCTTCGCCATTATTACTATTACGCTTTTCATTGCTACCGTAGCTGAAGTTTTCCGCCAGACAATTACCCTATTTTATGCCAAGGAAATTATTGGAGTCGAAAACATTGGCACAGTCTTTATTTTCTATTTCGCCACTGGACTTCTGATGATTCCTACATGGACACACATCGCCAATCGGTTTGAAAAACATCGAGCGTTGGCGGGGGCTCTCTCTCTTGTCTTTGTTACCAATGTAGGCATGTATTTTATCGACTTCGGTCAAACGACCATTTTTACAATTTTCTTTCTTATCAAAGGGGCGTGTTTCAGTGCCCTGCTGATACTCCCACTGGCAATGGTTGCCGACACTGTAGATATTGATGCCGCCTTAACGGGTGAGCGCCGACAGGGCATGTTCTTTGCTATTGGCACGATGGTGCAAAAGCTTGCTTATGCAATCGGTCAAGGCATCCCACTTATACTATTGGGCTTCATCGGTTTTGATGCTGCTGGCTCCAATGGCCCAGAAGAGCTTTATTGGTTAACAGTATGCTACAGCATCTTACCGGCAGCGACCGTTGGATTCGCTATTCTGGCTATACTTAAATATTCTCTAACAGCGAAGCGACAGGAAGAACTCAAAAGCTATCTCGACGAACGGGAAATTAACCCGGCTGCCGAGTTACCGGCATTTCTTCGAGTCTCAAAAGCGTAACGCGATGGATAACTGGCATAGTGCGTGGGTGGAAAGCAACGGTATCAATATCCACTACCATCGTACCGGCGGGCCCTATCCCGTCTTGTTGCTTATCCATGGTTTTACCGATAACGGACTGTGTTGGAGTCGTGTTGCTCGCCAGCTGGAGGCAAACTACGACATATTGATGCTGGATTCTCGTGGCCATGGTCTTTCAGACAAGCCAGAAAAAGGCTATTCGGGCAACGATCTGGCAGCAGATGTTGCAGGGGTTGTAAACGCATTAAATCTAGAGCCAGTAATTATACTGGGTCACTCGGTAGGGGCCATTACCGCTGCCACCGTTGCCTCCAAGTACCCAGAGCTGGTGTGCGGCCTGATGCTCGAAGACCCCATCTGGCGAAATAAAGAAAAGGGCGCAAGCAAAAAAAGTGCGGCGACAACGAAGGCAATACGCCAACAAATAGTTATCCAACAAAAATTGAGCGCCCAACAGATAGAGGCATCCGGGCGTAAAAACTGCCCTACATGGAATCCAGATGACTTTCCCGCCTGGGTGCAAGCAAAGCAACAAGTCAGCCCCGATGTGGCAGACACAGTATCTTCCATTATCAGCAACTGGCAGGAGGTGGCGGCTGCACTGCAGTGTCCCACACTACTGATCACCGGCGACCCAGAAAAAGATGCGGTTGTCTCACCAGCTATTGTCGCTGAGGCTCAGCTGATCATCCCAAAAATGCGACACATTAATCTTGCTCATGCCGGCCACAACATCCGGCGAGAGAGCTTTCAACCATACCTGTCCGCAGTAAGTCAGTTTATGGATAGCCTCATCGCTATTTAGCCAGCATACCACCGACAACGTGAAGTCCTACACCGGCAATAAAGCCCGAGTGCTCGCTGGCGAGAAATAATATCGCTGACGCTACCTCATCGGGATCGCCCAGTCTATTCATGTAAATACCACTAAACATCATCGCTGCTATATCAAAATTTGAATCTTGCTTCTTTTAGCACTCGTCCGTATTTTGTACCATTGGTGTCTCGATGGGCGCCAGGCAAAAGACATTGACAAAGGTATAACTACTCAACTTCTGACAGCACTGGTTAATCGCGTGACACCCGATACTGTTAGGCAAACCTCTCTTTACCCGGACCTTGTAGCGGCATATCCTTAATATTGGCATTGGCATTACGCTTAAATTCGGGGAGTTAAAACAACATTTGGTGGGAATTAAAAACAGCCACTTCAAGCTCAACATTAGTAGTAGCAAACAAACTATCGGCTGTTATATTGTTGCGAATAGTTTTTCGTTCTATCACTTCAACATTTGTGGCTTTTTGATAAAAAGCCACAGTTTTGTCTAAGTTTTTAACCGACAAACTACTAGGGTTAACATCAACAAAAGTGGTTGTGGCATCCTTGATGTTTGCATTTTCTGCAGCTTCCAGGTGACACCTAAAACTAAAAATTAATGGTAGTTATTGCAATATTTCAGCAATTTTTTGGTCGCGAATTGCTTCAATCGAATGTAATTTGGCTTTATCTTGTTCTTCCAATTCTTCTGGAATATACCAATGTAATTTAGTGCCCTGATAAGCCTGCCAGGCAGATTCAGCGACTTCAGCAGGATCAAGCGTGCGTGAGGCATCGGTATGATTAACATTTCTTTTTGGAATGGCTTCAAAGGTCGCAATGGACTTACCTCCCGAAAAATGATCACCCTTCCACAGCGGTGTATCAATAATTCCCGGCAATAAGTCGGCAGCTCGTGAGCCATAACGGGCTAATTCAACACTTAATGCTTCAGTCAATCCTTTCACTGCATGTTTTGTAGCCGAATAGATAGCCATACGAGGCGTACCAAAAATAGCCGCTGAAGATGCAGTTGTCAGGCACAGTGAGTTGTCAGTGTTTTTTAATAGAGAAATAGCGGCATAGGCACCATTGACCACACCAATCAAATTAATGTTTAGCATTAGCATGATTTTTTCGAAGGGGATCTCGTCAAAAAATCCACCTAAAGCAATGCCAGCATTGTTAAACATAATGTCCATATGACCGTCAGTGTGTTTAGAAAATGATGCAATAGCATCGTCAAAGGCCGGTTTATCGGTTACATCAAGATAAGCCGTAGTGCCATTTTGCTGCAATTCGTCTTGTAAGCTGGTTAAGCCTTTCTCGTCTAGATCATAGCCGCCTACAAACCAGCCTTTTTTTAGAAATAAAAGGGCTGTGGCAAGACCAATACCGCTGGCGGCCCCTGTAATAAAAATCGATTTTTGTCTCATCTTTTTCTCATCTTTTTTATGTACCAATTACTTTCACATATCAGAAAGTAATCGATTAACCTTTATTGACTCTAAACTGATTATAAATCGCAGTAGTCGCGTTAGTTTATAACAAGTTTGCAACTTTTTTTAGAGCGCTAAACCCTTAAAGAATGGGGTTTAGCGAGGAAAGCATTTTACCCTCACCCCGAGGGTGGCAGCGACCCCTTCGGTGACTTTGAACGCAGTCTCAACGCCGTAGACGCTACCCCAGAGGAATTGGACAGCTTCTACAGTAAGAACTTCGAATATTACATGGGCCTGTAGCACTTCCCTAATCGTGCGC
>DNBN01000178.1 GCA_003491845.1 Porticoccaceae bacterium
CCACCCTGAAGAATAACGAGTTCAAAGTTTTTCTTCAGGCCGATATTTTTTGAATCCAAAAGATGATCAAGATTATGATGTGATAATTTTGAACCGCCAATGGTTGCAGATTTATAGACGGCTAATTTCGCTCTTTCAGGGAATCTTTCTGCCGCCATTCGTTTTACATGATTGTGGAGGCTATCGTTGTAATATAGATAGCTATTACCGACGAATAAAATTCTATTTGGGCTTGTATTGCCTAGCTGCTTCACTTGGCCGCTAGCCAATGCAGAACCACTATGAGCTATAGATACAATTACTAATATTATTCTAACAAGATTTTTTTTCATTAATACTGCCACAATAAACGTTTTCATATTTTATTTTCAGACTGCCATTTAGATCGTCAAAAAAAGATTGGTGCCCACACTGTGGCAATCATACTGATAAGTAACACGCTTATAAGATTCAATAAGAAGCCCGCACGAATCATCTGAGGAATCGTTATAAGATTTGAGGAAAATACAATGGCATTAGGCGGCGTAGCAACAGGTAGCATAAAGGCACAGCTTGCAGCTAAAGTGATAGGCACACAAAGTACTAATGGGTCGACCCCAGCCTGAACTGCCATTGCCCCTATGACCGGTAAAAACGTTGCTGTCGTTGCCACATTGCTAGTAAGTTCTGTTAAAAAGATAACTAACATGGTCGCTACTATAACTAATAATAGAACGCCGTGATCAGACAGAGGGGACAGGCTCTCCCCTAACCAGCCGGCAAGCCCTGTGCTGGAGATAGCCGACGCTAGGCTCAGACCCCCTCCAAAAAGAATCAAAACTCCCCAAGGAAGACGATCTAAATCCGGCCACGTCATTAATCGCGATTGAATCTGGTCGCCGCTCGGGAGTACAAAAAGCAATAGCGCCCCAGTCATAGCAATGCCAGTATCAGATAACCCATTAATATCGAATAATGATGAGAGTGGCCCCCGTAATACCCAGCCGACAATAACCGCCAGAAAAATTAAAGATACTCGTTTTTCAGGCAAACTCATTTTCCCTATTTCACTATTGAGCTCACTCAAATGGGACTGAGCAGACTGGCTTGCGGGAATCTTAACAACAAAAATCCAATGCGTTAGAACATACCATGCTAACGGGAGTAATACAGTACTGACCGGAATACCCACAAACATCCAAGTGAGGAAAGTAATCTCTATCCCATAGGTTTCTCTCATTACGGCTGCAAATAAGGCATTAGTTGGAGTCCCGATTAGAGTTGCCAAGCCTCCGATGCTAGCTGAAAATGCTAACCCTAGTAGCAAAGCTGTTTGAAAATCAGACTTTTGCCTATCATCTAGATCGTCCACATTAGCTAGCACCACCCCGGCTACCGAGAGCGCTATCGGCAGTAACATCATTGTCGTGGAGGTATTACTCACCCACATGGATAGAAAGGCAGATACCAACATGAAGCCTCCAACAAGGCGTCGCCCATTGGTGCCGGTACGCATCAATATCAATAATGCAATGCGTTTATGTAAATTCCACCGCTCCACAGCTAGCGCAAGAATAAAGGCGCCTAGGAACAAATAGATAATAGGATGTGCATATTGTGATGCTGTTTCCTTGACCGATGAAATACCCAACAGATCAAAAGTGACAAGAGGAAGGAATGCTGTAACTGGAACTGGTACAGCCTCTGTTGCCCACCAAATTGCCATCCATAGACCTACGGCGGCAGTGCGCCAAGCGGTTTCCGGCATAAATGATTGAGCGCCGCCAAAACTCATCAACAATAAAAAGATAAGTGGCCCCAATATCTGACCTGCTGTCTGATAATTCACAAGCATTCGAAAAGGTATGGCGGATTTTTCAATAGTCATGATTTTTTCCAATGGCGAATTTAAAAGAATTAGCACTACACGATGGGCTCAGTGGAAACTGAATGCACAGATAGATAAATAGAGGGGACTGCTGCGCCGTCCGTGGCGCAACAATCTTTAGTAACCTCTTAACTAGACTCTATAGCCGATTTTTAAAACGACTGAGTCAGAGACATATAGAGGGTTCTACCCAGAACATTATGGATGACATTGTCATAGCCTGGACGGACGTTCTCGCCCAATGTCGGTGGTTCTTCGTCGAGCAGGTTTTTAACACCCATTGAAAACTGCGTTCGGTCCTCGAAAAGCCGCATTGAGTACTGCCCATCTAAGGTTACAAGACTATCAATCTGGGTATCCGATTGATCATTTTCGTAGCCATCGATATATCGGAGTTGAGTACTCAACGTATGCACACCTTTCTCAAAGGTCACACCGAGGTTGCCTCTCAACTTGGGCATCGAACGGAACTGATTGGTAAAGTTTCGAGAGCCTGCACCATCAAATTTAGCTGAATCACTGTCGGTTTTGACCTCAAATTTATTGACGTATGTTGCGCCTAAATTGAAGTTGATCGCATCGAAGTAACTAGATGAATCGATCGTATAAGCTACAGATAAATCCATACCATCAGTTTTAACGAAGCCCGTGTTGATAAACTCTGATGTAATTTCAGCCACGGTACCATCGGCACGACGACTGACTCTTGGATCATCAGCAGTTCCGTCATTACAGTCATTTTGTAAGATGGCCTGAGCACCCTCATCAGAGGTAATCAGATCATCGTAATCAAAACTCCAATAATCGAGGCTAATATCGGCTCCTTTCCAGTCCATCACAAATCCAAATGTCAATGAATCAGCGCTCTGAGGCTTAAGGGAATCACCCCCTTGAGTGGTGACAATAGCAATATTAGTGACATCGCGATTAACACACTCTAGCTCACCAGTTACTGGGTTGAGTGACGCAGGGTCATCAATAATTGAAGACTGACTTGAAACGCTCATCTGCCGAACTGATGGTGCTTGGAACGACGTTCCCCAGCTTCCACGTACACCAAAATTTTCGGTAGCTTGCCAACGAACAGCGAGTTTAGGGTCGGTAGTATCTACGGTTCCATAGTCCTCATAACGCACAGCCGCCTGCACTTCAATCGAATCACTGACGGGCAACATGGCCTCGACAAACACCGCGTCAACGTCTTGACCTCCAGCAATTGGTGCATCTTTTCCGTTACCCAAGCCTGAAACATCCAGAGGATCTGGCGAATAGCTAAAGGACTCAGAACGGTGTTGAATTCCCGCAGCAACGCCAATGCTTCCGCCGGGCAAGGCACCCACTTCGCCTACAAATTTCACTTCAAGTACTTCTTGATCAGCCGTTGATGCGTTGACATTTAACGTATAGAGGCTATCAGAGACGTCGTCAGAATTCGCAGCAACACTCACTCCATCCTTCGGCGATACTAGAGTAGGATTTGCCAAACGAGTACCAAATGGATTCCAGCTACCATCGAGTAGTCTGCTATTGACAACACTGGCGATGTAGTTGAAGGGTCGAGTTTGATCCCGGTCTGATCGAGCAAACATATAGGAAGCTTCAACACTCCATTGGTCAGAGAGATCAGCGGTTATCCCGCCTAGCATACGTATATAGGATAAATCGATTTCAAGGTCAGCTGGTCCTCTACCACCGTTATATTCGTCACCAAACGGACGTCCACGCAACTCGAGGTCTGCCCCCTGATGAATCGAGTTATCCCAGTTGCTTGGACCAATGTATTCGATGCCTCCGTCACTATCATTAACAAAGAAATTGAATGGGTGGTCACCGGGGATAAACATACGTCCAGACGCAAGCGTACCGTGCTTAAACAGATAAGGGCCGAGCGTTCGAGAAATCTTATTTGACGAATAGCTAGTCTCTACAAAAGCCGTTAAATTATTATTAAACTCATGGGTGGCCTCTGAGAAAAGCTGTATCCTAGACTCTTCAGGGATCACAGACACCTGATCTGCAAAGCTAAATCGGCAGAACGGAGCTTTCAGGATGCCGCCTGCCGCCTCACAGTCGGGATCGGGATAATTAGATCCTGTGCCAGCGGTTCCCAGATCGTTAACCGCACGATACGTTCCCGGGCTACCGAAGGCCGACAGTGTTTTTGAAGCTGTTGGGTCACCATTACCCAGAACGCGTTCGTTAATAAAGTCAAAGTCTGAACGGTCCGCTCTATTGCGAGTAGTGTATCCACCATAGACATTGACCTTGGTGGCGCCATCACCTGACGATCCAAATGCAAATCCAATTTGATGCTGGTCGATGCCAGGGCCGCCCGAACTTTGGGTGTCAACAGTAAACTCAAAACCTTCAAAGTTCGTACGCGTCACGATGTTGGCAACGCCCGCAACCGCTTGAGAGCCGTAAACGGCTGAGGCACCATCAGTGAGGAAATCGACGCGCTCAATCATCGACATAGGCAACTGGTTTATATCGAAGAATTGGTTACCTCCGCCATCAGCAACTGCGGATATGCCACCTCGACGACCATTGATCAACGTTAATGTCGACCCCAAACCGAGGCCGCGCAAATTAAATTGGGCCGTACCGATCAGTGACCCAGATTCTGTTTGAAACTCCGAACCAACATTAACCGGAAGATTAATGGCGAAATCGGTGATTGTTTTTGCACCCTCCGCTAACATCTCATCTCTATTCATTACCTGAACAGGCGATATCGCCTCAAAACCAGATCTTTGAATATTCGAACCCGTAACTAAAATTTCATCTATCGAGGCACCACTTTTTTCTTGGCCTTGGACCATAGTACTACCAGCAAAAGCTGCTGCAAATGCACCAAATAATCCTATTTTATTTTTGCTTTTCATTCCTTCTCCCTCACGCAAAATCTTTATAGTATGAAAGTTATGCCTGCTGAAGTCCGGTTCTAGCCCAGTCCCCACGAGCATCTCATTAATAGCTCTGCGTGGCGTGGATAAGCCGGATACCGATTTGGACCATTTCCCCTGAACCAACTGGTCAGGAAAAATTAAAGTCAAATCAGCTTGTTCAGCAAACTCAATGAGCGCTGAAGATAAAGCTTGTTGAGGAATGTGGAAGTCAATAACACTTTCATTGACTCTCTCACTCGCCGATAGTGTTGTGCTGGAAAACAACACCAGCATCGGAAGCAAAAACAATCGAAAACCAAAAACAATGAAATTATCTCGCGCTCGCCCTAAAGACGAACCATCGAGACTTTTCCATGAAGTGCACTGCATCTATTGTATGCTACTGAGCAGAATGCGGTCTGCGCCATCGAATTCTGCGTGAATACCAAAGTTAGTCTCTAACATATCTAGCAGTGCTGTAACATCACCAGTTCTGAAACGTCCTGTTAATACCCTAGATTTTAATTTCTCATCTAACACTTCAAACTCTACAGACGTGTAGCGCTCTACCTCTCGAAGCGCCTTCTCGAGTGGAATAGACCTAAAAATTAACCCTCCCTTTCTCCATGACAATCTAACCTCAATATCATCAGACTCAATCATTTGCTTGTTAGCAGCTGAATCTCTTAAAGTCAGTTGTTCGCCAGCACTTAAACTATTACTGTTATCTGCTAGTTGAACTAATAGAGGTGGTGGAGTTAAGTTATTCTGGATACTTCTGTTCTTCGGATAATGGTTTTTGAGCGGTTGGATACCAACAACAACCCGACCTTCAGTTACCATTACATCGACTTTCTGATCATCAGTTATTTCAACCACAAACTCAGTACCCTTTGCTTGGACAATTCGATCAATCGCCATAACAGATAAAGGTCGATCCTCTTTGGCTACTCGCACATAAATCTCCCCTTGCGTTAGTCTTAATAATCGAGCAGACGAGGTATAATCTAGAGATAGCTTACTATTGGTGTTCATGACAACCTCACTACCATCTGGCAATAAAATTACTTTTTTCTCACCAATTTCAGTTTCATAATTAGCCGTTTGTTGCGGCTCAAAACTTGAACCATTTAAATTGAAAAATACTGGAGCACTGATCAGCAAAACAGCTAAACATGCATACAGTGCTGGCTTAAAGCCCCAAAAATCAATCTGCGTATTTGGCTTAGAAATATCTTTTGTTGAATGCGGAAAAAAGTCAGAAAGGTATGCAAGTACATTGGTCTTATCCCAGACAGTAGCAACCTCTACTAAAACCTCACTATTCTTGACATCTTCATCCAACCAATTGGCCAAAGCAGACTGCTCTTGATCAGTCAGGGCGTTACTATCAAGTTTTAAAATCCACCAGGTCGCAGCGTCTAACCGCACTTCTTCAGTATTAATTGAGACCACCCTACTCATTTCTTTGCTCCTAGCTGTGCGTCCGACAATACAGTTTGATGACGCATTGACCTTACTTTCTTACCACTAAATTCCACATTATGGTTTCGTAAATACTGCACACATTTTTTAGTCGCACTTACAATATGTGACTCTACCGTTGGCTGACCAAGATCCATCTCCAGCATAATTTCTTTTAAACTGTACCCATAGACCTTTTTCAATATAAAGGCGCGCTGAGATTGCTTGGGTAACTCACGTATAGCGGCACAAAAAAGGCCAAATTCCTCATCCGAGGCAATCTGACCAAAAGTGGGATCGTGTTCTTCCAACAGTATTTCATCGATGTCATCGACGCCGCTGGTAAGACGTGTCTCAGCTCGCTTTAAATAATCAAGAGCCAAATTTCTAGCTGTGCGAAACATAAAAGACTCTGAGTCTTTTATGTTTCGCACAGC
>DNBN01000227.1:0-3815 GCA_003491845.1 Porticoccaceae bacterium
GTGTCGGAATGTGTGTGTCGTTTAATTTAAATTACCGCTGGGAGGACATCCTCGCAACGGCGCGCTTTATACCATAATGGATGCCGCAGATAAAGAAAATTAGCAGTGGGAAGTTAAAATACCAGTAGACAGCAACATGATCTTTGGCACGTGACGTTTAAGCACCGCCTAAGCAACAAAAATTCATCAAGGACTCCCGCAATTCTGTTTAGCAGAGTACAATATCAAAAACGTGGATTACGCTGGAGCTTTGACATGACAATTAAACTACGATCTCACCAAGAACTAGACAAAATGAGACTTGCTGGGCGCTTAGCCGCTGAAGTCTTAGAGCTTATAGAATCCCATGTTGTTGCCGGGGTATCGACCGAAGAGCTAGATCGCATTTGTAATCGACATATCGTAGACATACAAAAAGCAATACCAGCATGCCTTGGTTATAATGGTTTCCCCAAATCAATATGTACATCTATTAATCAAGTAATTTGTCACGGTATTCCCTCGGATAAAAAAATATTAAAAAACGGCGACATCATTAATATCGATGTAACAGTAATTAAAGATGGTTGGTATGGTGACACCAGCAAAATGTATTGCGTTGGCAGTGTAGCCCCCCACGCCCAGCGATTGGTCAATATAAGCCAAGAATGTCTTTACAAAGCGATTGAATTAGTTGGGCCTGGCGTCTATCTTGGTGATATTGGCCATGTTATTCAAAGTCATGCTGAAAAAAACTACTACTCTGTAGTTCGCGACTATTGCGGTCATGGCATAGGTTCAGAATTTCATGAAGAACCACAGATTTTGCACTACGGAAAGCCCGGCACAGGTATTGTCCTTAAGGAAGGAATGACATTCACAATAGAACCCATGTTAAACGCTGGCAAGCATACAACAAAGTTAAAGCCAGATGGCTGGACTGTAGAAACACGGGACGGTCGTCTTTCGTCACAATGGGAACATACAATGGCGGTTACCGCTAACGGTTGTGAAGTATTTACTGGACGCCACGAAGAGTCCTTTTAATCGGAGAATAACGTGCTTTTCAAAACGCCCAAACCGAAGGTTTCACCGCAGAACCTAACGCTCAGTGCACCTCTGTTTTTCGATAAAAAGCGTTTTTGTTTAGATTTACTGACAAAGGATGCTGTGATCGTATTTCGAGATGCGCTCAATGCATCAAGGATACATTTTAGCAATCGTTTCTATGAAGGCGAGGACATCCACACACTGGTCAATGAATCTGCCCGCTTTGCCGACATTATGATTTCCTTGGCATGGCAACAATATGACTGGGATGAGGATATTTGTCTTATTGCCGTTGGTGGCTATGGTCGTGGCGAGCTTCATCCCTACTCTGATATCGATCTTTTGATACTCATGCGCCGCAACAAAGGGGCTCGATACCAAGCCAATATTGAACGTTTTTTAACTTTTTTATGGGATATACAGCTCACTATAGGCCATAGCGTGAGGTCATTATCTCAGTGCGTAGAGGAAGCCAAGCGTGACATAACTGTTGCAACCAATTTAATGGAAACAAGACTTATTTGCGGCGACCAGAAACTTAGATGGAATATGCTAAAAAATACAGGGTCTAAAAAAGTCTGGTCATCAGCAGATTTCTATCAGGGTAAAATTGACGAACAGGCCGCTCGCCACCACAAACATGGCGATACAGAATATAATCTTGAACCGAATATCAAAGAAGCACCCGGTGGTTTGCGTGACATCCAATTAGTCAATTGGACTGCAAAACGACACTTCAATGTTTACCGTCGATCACAACTAATTAAAAAAGGTTTTTTATCTGAGAGAGAATATCTAAATTTGCGGCGTGATGAAGAATTCTTATGGCGAGTTCGATATGGACTGCACCTAATATCCGAGCGAGCTGAAGAACGACTTCTGTTTGAGCATCAGCGCAAATTAGCTGAAATGTTTGGTTATACTGACAGCGACAAAAAACTTGGTGTTGAAAAATTCATGCAACGCTACTATCAGGTTGTTCTGTCTATCCGTGAGCTTAATGACGTCTTATTGCAATACCTTGATGAGGCCGTATATCGCAAGGGCAAAGTAAAGCATATTGAACATATAAATGAACGCTTTGTGATAAGAGACAGTTACATTGATACAGTCGATGAGCACGTATTTGCTAGAACGCCCTCTGCGTTATTAGAGCTGTTTGTGATATTGGGTGAAAATAACAACATAATTGGGATTAGAGCATCTACAATAAGGCAGATAAGACTGCATAGAAATGTAATAAACGATGAGTTCAGGTCAGACCCTGTGAATAAATCGCTATTTATGAAACTTTTAAGGGTACCGTATAAACTATCAGTACAGCTACAGCGAATGAATCGCTATGGCATTTTGGGTAAATATCTTCCAGAATTCGGACAAATTGTTGGGCAAACACAACATGACCTTTTTCACATATATCCTGTAGATGTGCACACCTTGCAAGTGGTAAGAAACCTGCGTCGCTTTGTTCGCCCCGAGATAAGTAAGCAATTTCCCATTGCTTCACACATTTATAAAAATCTGGCAAAACCTGAGCTCATCATCATAGCAGCACTCTATCACGATGTTGCCAAGGGCCGTGGTGGTGATCATTCAGTTTTAGGGGCTATTGACATTGCTACCTTTGCCCAGCGTCATGGTCTTCAGCCTGAAGAAGTGGAGTTACTCAAATGGATCGTTGCCAATCATTTGCTGATGTCTACCATTTCCCAAAAGGAAGATACTTCCGACCCAGATGTTGTTTATCGGTTTGCCAGTCATGTTGGGGATTTAATGCATCTAGAGCACCTATACCTTTTAACAGTGGCTGATATTAATGCCACCAACCCTCGATTATGGACTGACTGGAAAGGCTCATTAATGCACAATCTCTACTTTGAGACCAAGCGCGTTTTGCAAGAAGGACTGAACGCGCCCTCAAGTAAGGTCACCTGGGTAACCTCTGCAAAAGCTGCTGTATTTGACAGGCTCCGCGCCGATCACATTAGCGAATCTCAGGCTCAAAACGTTTGGCAAGATGTCGATGATGAACTCTTTTTAAGAGAGAGAGCAGATGACATTGCCGCATTTACTCGAGCTATAATAAACAACCAAAAACCTGAAGAACCTGTTGTTCTAATCCGTGATGTGGGCGTTGAAGTACCCATAGCTACGCAGATATTTGTGTATGCAAAAAACCGCCACCAAATTTTTTCGGTAATTGCAGCTGTACTTGACAAGCTTCAGTTAAATATTCAAGACGCAAGACTGCAGTCAACTAGTGATGATCAGGCCTTTGATGTATTTTATGTGCTCAATGATAATGATCAGCCTTTAGGCTCAAACACCGCGCTTTGCGAACGTATAGTGTCTAACCTAATTGCGGGCATCATGGATCCAGATAGCGTAGGACTTGATATTCAGCGACGTACACCCAGACAGTTAAAAAATTTCACGCTTAAAACCCGAGCGACAATACATAATGATCACAAGACAAACACCACAATACTTGAAGTAATAACTCCTGACAGACCGGGGCTACTAGCGCATCTAGCGAATATATTTTTGCGCTATGAAATCAATCTATTCAATGCAAAAATTGCGACTCTGGGAGAACGAGTGGAGGACGTTTTTTATCTGACCAACAAACATCATCAGCCATTGCTAGATGACACTTTTAATGACAATTTGAAGACAATTATTTGTAGCGAATTGGATGATAGAAATAAGCGAGAGTCAAATGGAAACCAGCTACGGCAAGTTAAAGTAAGGCGATAACCCGATGAATAGTAACCTTGAAAAACTTC
>DNBN01000227.1:4022-4575 GCA_003491845.1 Porticoccaceae bacterium
GATGAATAGCAACCTTGAAAAACTTCAGCCTTATCCATTTGAAAGGCTTGCAGAATTAAAATCCGGCATTGTTCCTCCTGCACATTTGAAGCATATAGCATTATCTATTGGCGAACCCAAACATCCTGTACCAGAATTCGTAAAACAAGTTATTAAAGAGTCTGTTAATAGCATCGAATCATATCCGACCACTAAGGGCACTTTGGAGCTGCGGGACGCTATTAGTAGCTGGCTGCAAAAACGTTTTCAACTTAATACTGGCGTTATTAATCCAGATAGTCAGGTATTACCCGTGTGTGGTACTAGGGAAGCAATTTTTGCATTTACTCAGGCAATGGTATCTCCTGCAACAACATCTAGAGCGCCTGTAGTGGTCTCTCCAAATCCGTTTTACCAAATATATGAAGGCGCTGCACTCTTGGCTGGCGCAGAAATAGTGTATTTGAATTGCACGGTAGAAAACAACTTTATACCTGACTTGATGGATGTTCCAGTAGACGTTTGGCAGCGCTGCGAGCTTTTGCAACTTTGTTCTCCAGGAAATCCAACTGAT
>DNBN01000227.1:4831-5957 GCA_003491845.1 Porticoccaceae bacterium
CTCCAGGAAATCCAACTGGCGCGGTAATGCCTCTGGAAAAATTGCAACAAGCTATTTTACTGGCTGACAAATATGATTTTATTATTGCCTGCGATGAATGCTACTCAGAAGTATATTTAGAACCGACTGCACCACCACCAGGATTGTTGCAAGCATGCCATGAAATGGGGCGTCTAGACTTTTCACGTTGTGTGGTTTTTCACAGCCTATCAAAACGATCAAATGTACCTGGTCTGCGCTCAGGCTTCATTGCAGGAGACCAACATCTTATTCAACGATTTTTACGCTACAGAACATATCATGGTTGTAGCATGTCACTTCCTAATCAAAAAGCTTCTGCCGCGGCTTGGTCTGATGAGCAGCACACGATTGAAAACAGAGCCTTATACCGACATAAATTTGATACTGTGACGAGTATACTTTCTCCACATCTAAACTTTCCAACGCCAGAAGCAAGCTTTTATTTATGGGCGGAAACTCCTATTGATGACAGATTGTTTGCCCAAAAGTTATATGCTCAACAAAATGTTACTGTGTTGCCCGGAAGATTCCTATCAAGACACTATGATAATGTTAACCCCGGACAACATCGTGTTCGCATGGCCCTGGTAGCAGATGCCGATGAATGTGTTGAAGCCGCTTGGCGCATTGTACAATTTGTCGTCTCTTTAACAAGGTAAAGACCAATAGCCATGCTCAAAAAAGAACGTGCGAACTTCATATTAAATAAGCTTAATGAGCTGTACCCAACGACTCCAGTGCCCTTGGAGCACAAGGACAACTACACTCTTTTAGTGGCGGTTTTGCTTAGCGCACAGTGCACGGATGAACGTGTCAACAAGGTTACGCCTAAACTTTTTGAGCTTGCTGACAATGCCCATGATATGCAACACGTCCCCGTTGAAGATATTTATAAAGTCGTTCGCCCCTGCGGGCTAGCACCACAAAAATCCTCAGCAATATCGAAATTATCACGCATTTTAGTTGATCAATACAACGGCGAGGTTCCAGAGAATATGGCAAACCTGGAGACACTGCCTGGGGTCGGGCATAAAACTGCTAGCGTTGTAATGTCTCAAGGTTTTGGTTTCCCAGCATTTGCTGTTGATACTCATATACATAGATT
>DNBN01000227.1:6220-6579 GCA_003491845.1 Porticoccaceae bacterium
CATCGCTTAGCTCAGCGCTGGGGGCTTACCAAAGGGAAAAACGTCACACATACTGAGCGGGATTTGAAGAAACTATTCCCCAAAGATGCGTGGAATAGTCTGCATTTGCAAATAATATTTTATGGACGTGAATTTTGTTCTGCTCGCGGCTGTGATGGTAGAGTTTGTTTGATCTGCACGACCTGCTACCCAAATAGAAAAACCCCATGTATCACCAATAAACCATAAAACCATCTCAACACGTTGCCAATCCACTATTTGAATATAAAAAATCAATATTAACGGTGGATTTATGTAACCGCATTAGATACATTAGAGTCGCGTCTAATGTGTCTTAAATAATGATTCTAACAAGATAA
>DNBN01000186.1:0-3827 GCA_003491845.1 Porticoccaceae bacterium
TAGGATCACTAATATCCATGATTTTAAAGCCATTGTCGTAATCCGCAAGAAAGGCATATTGGCCATCATTTGAAGCAGCAACGCCTCTAATCCCATTCCCTCCACCTAAGAAAGCCTCTCCGACAATTCCGGATCCATAAATATAGCCCCTTAGCTCCCCATATATGGGCGCTGAGGACAACTTAAAAGCTATGGGATCATCATCTGCATCACTGGCTACCAGTTCAACACTAACCGATTGGCCTTTCTCTATATCAGTAGTATAACCATCATCAATAATCGGAGCTTGATTGGGATAAATTCCCACATTAACATCAGCAAGGCCTGATGTATTTTCTCTCAAGGAGTGCGTGAATAGTCGGTCACCACTCTCATTTGAGATCATAAAGTCCGCAAAATCCCAGCCATCATTAGAATTAGCATCATTGGTATCAAACATCTCTAAACGATAGCGATCATCTGTGAGACAAATCAACCCAAAATATGGTGAGCCCCCCGAATACAGTTCTTCACCTGACTGAGATTGAAGAGACCAGCTATTTTCATCTGGATATATACCTTCACTGACATCAATAATATAGACGCTATCACTGCAGTTTTCTTTTGCTATATTCGCATCGTTAATAATCTGCTGTAAGTCCGCCACCCTGACTGTATCAAAGGATAATGAGAGCCCAATCTCGATCAATCCTTGGTATAAATCTAAGTTACTAGAATCAACATTTGAAAGCCCAAGAACCAGATTTAGATCCTCGACAGTAATGCTACTCGCATCACCAGAGAGTACTGCAAGTCGCACCTCACCAAGCGCAGCATTATTTTTATTAACGGCATCACACGCAGCAACCGGCATAATCGAGCTCTGGCCTGTAGAGATTGGAGAAGGCCAACCTGCCTTGTCGGGACAATAGCTAATATAATCAAGCAGCCTGTTAGTTAAAAATGAATCATCACTTAAATCAGGCTTATCGCCCAAGAAACTTAGCGCTTTAAGTTGATTATATGCAAATGCACTCGCTCCAATAGCTGTAACACCTGCACCTATGGTTGCACTCTCAATATTATTTCTAACAAATGCATAATCACCTATCTCAAGTATCGAGTTTGGGATCGTCAAAGATATTGTTTGCTGATCAGCAAATGAAGCATTAGCAATTTTAGTAACCGGAGCCCCGTTAAAAATACTTGGGATGTCAATAACCGACGGGCATGTTGAAACACACCCAATTACAGTAACTGCTCCATCACTCTCTTCTTGATATGTAAAGGTTCCATCACTTTTTACTTGAGCGACAAAGCTGACTTCAACTGTTGCGACGTTACTATCAAGTTCACCATCTGACACTTTAAACGTGAAACTGTCATTATCAGAAACGCCTGAACTGTTTTCAAAAATTACCTGCTGAGGTAAGGCCTCTCCAGCACTGTATGCAGTTTTTGCTAGAGATATTACCTGAACACCACTATTACCGGCCGCTGCAACCAACGTAGTTCCTGTGAAATCAGCTGCAACACTATAAACAGTCCCTGTAAGATTAATGCTCGCTAGCTCGCTGATACCAGCGGAAGCTCTCACATCAAGGGTAATGACCTCATCGCTACTTGCCACAAACAATGTTTCATCATCATCAGAGATATCCAGTTTGAGACTAGTGCTGCCAGTCTCATAATTTCCAACATTAACTGGAGACGCTGGATCAGCAAGATCATAAACTAGAACACCTTCACCATAATCAGCTACGTAAGCTTTACTTCCATCATTGGACAGAATTATTCCTGTTGCATACCCAGAAGTCTCGATGGTCGTCACAACAAAAGGGTCAGTTATATCTTGAACGTCATACACCAGCAATCCTGCTGTTTGATCCGCTACATATAAGTGACGCCCATCAGGTGAAATATCAATATCAAATACATTAGTGCTGCCACCTAGAGTCGCAACGCTAGAAGGACTCAGACCGTCACTCACATCAATAACATCGACACCACTCTGTTGATCAGCTATGAACGCTGTATTTCCATCAGGGGACAACACTACATCCTGAGAGGATCCAGTAGTATTGTAATCTCCTAGCAAGCTCGGCAAAGATGCATTAGTTACGTCGATTATCTGTAACCCTGCTGTATTATTTGCAAGATAGAGCGTGTTCTCATCAGATGAAAGAGCAATACCTCGAGCATTGCCGGTCGTTGTATCTAAATTGCTGATTTCGACTGGATTAGTACCATCGGTTAAATCAAAGATTCGAATGCCTGAATCCCCGTCAGCAAGGTATGCCGTTTTCCCATCTGTGGATAACACCACATCGCGAGAAGTCCCTGACGTATCTATTGAGCCCACCACTTCTGCAGAAAATCCTAAGCCCACTAGCGCCCCCGCAACTGGAGGACTAACTAAACTGTACGTCAAGGGTAGTCTCTCTGGGTCGAGACCCTCCAAAGTAAGCTCAATACTTTGAGATGGAGTTGCTGATACCTGTGAGAAAGCAATAGGTGGTGTATTACTCCACTCTCCATCGGTTTCTATTTCAAGGGCAAAATAATCAATACTCCCACCATCCAGGTTATATTGATCAATAACAGTAAGCGTCCAATCCCCAGAGGTAGATTGTTCATTAAACCTTGATAAATTGCCTGACTGTGGTCTTATTACCCCCGAAACACTCGGAACTGTCACAGAACACTCAAGTTCGGCACCGGAATCATCAAACACGGCATCAATGTCATTTTCTCCTCCACAGGCATTAACCAACAGGCCCACTGAGACACCAGCTGGCGATGCTAAGTTAATCCTCAAGTCCTGAGGGTAGGTATGTGAAACCGCTAAATGTACATTTAGATCGGTGATACGTAAATTTTCATTAACGGTCAAAACTGAAGTTACTGTATTTTCCCCTTCTGCAGAAATAGCGAGAGGTAAATCAACTGCGCCTTTATGATTCGGCGTAGTGAAACTAAATGTGGCGCCAGGTGTTCCACTACCGCAGAAGTTATTCGGTGACACTCGCCAATAGTAAGTCGTATCTCCGGTCAACCCTTTGATAACAGCAGAATTTGATTCTATATTGGTGAACAGGTAGATCTCACTAAAACTGGAATCGGTAGCCATTTCAAGAACATAATCGTCGGCATTTGATTGAGACTCCCACTGAAGAGTTGCTGTCAGACGCTGAATAGTTGCCCCGTCATCTGGAGTTGAAAGGTTAAGGGACTCAAAGTCAGGAGAGAAAGTCTTGATGTTATAAGTTAGTTTCTGAGATCTCTCTGGCGAAGTTGCAACGATATCGACAGGATAAGTGCCAGCAGCTAGATCACTTGAGGCGAAAAAAGTTGCCTCAACCGATGTATTAGTGGAAGTCGCGCTTGTAGGACTAAACGAAACTGATAGCCCACTGGGCTCATTCTCAGATGAAAAAACCGCTGTATCAGTATACTTGGTTGAAGTCTCGTAAATAATAGGCGATGTGACGCTATCGTTTTGGCACACACTGTAATCCAGCTGATCTACCGTAAGGACGATATCATCAAGCGTAGTGCTAAAGTCCTGTGTATTAATAGCATAAAAGATATTGCCTAAGGCTGATACTCGAATGCGCCCTGTATTGGTTACCACATCCGGGAGCACAATCTCATGACTGCCATCATTTGCTGTGGTTTCAGCAAGAGAATATGGATAGGTTAGTCCGCCATCAGTAGACATGGTGATACTTACATTTGAAACCGAAATTGGTGCCTGGTCAGTGCCGGCTACCTCCCAGGTAACTATTCGAGGTGAGCCCGCAATATAAACATTACCCAAGGATTGTGACGTGACAGCAAAAGCACCC
>DNBN01000186.1:4118-4532 GCA_003491845.1 Porticoccaceae bacterium
GCCATCGTTATCAACAACCGTGACTGTCATGTCTCTATAAGCAACACCTCCACCGCCAACAGAATTGTCACGCACGGTAAGAGCAAACGTAAATTCGCGCGGAACAGTCGATAATGTTTCCCATGGAGAACCAATGTAAGGATCTTCCAGAGTTAAATTACCCGAAATGACACTTGAGAGAAGTGGCAAATAACGTGTCGGCTCTTGACTTGGTAGCAAGGATCGAAAATTTGCACCTTGCGTATTAGTGGGGCCAAACACATCACTGGGAACTGTGCCGTCATCCTTTTGCTCCCATGTATAAGTAAGATTATCGGACACATCTGCATCACTAGCAGAGCCCGTCAACACAAAGGGAGTGCCCACTGGAATGGTATAATCTGATAAAGGGTCAACTGTTGGTACGTTATTTTC
>DNBN01000084.1 GCA_003491845.1 Porticoccaceae bacterium
ACCATAAATTAGACGAGAGAGCGTGTCTCGCCCAATTTGATCTGTTCCAAAGAAGTGTTTTGCGTTTCCGTCGTGCCAAGCCCAGGGCAAATCAGCCTTGGCAAATATTTCTGCCTCACCAAAGGGAGCCAATAATGGTGCGAAGATGGCCACGAACGCATAACAAGCCACAACAAACATTCCGAACCATGCAGAAATTGGTGCTTTGCCAAGTGTAATTTTTATGCGTCCCCAACTTGTACGTCTGACGCGGACATCGCCGACCTCACCTGCCGCTGAATATTTTGTTTTTTTATTCATCTTGGATGCAAAAGCCTTGGGTTCGTTACAATTCCGATAATGTCGGCAAGCAAGTTCAATAATATATAGGTTGCTGCAAATATTAGGGCGCAGGCTTGGGCAACTGGGATATCGCGAGAACTCACAGAGTCCACCATCAACTGACCAATACCTGGATAAACGAAGACAACTTCGACGACGACGACACCTACCACCAGATACGCGAGATTAAAGGCAATAACGGTTGCGATCGGTGCCCAAGCATTGGGCATCACGTGTTTCAAGATAACTTTAGATTTTGAAACGCCCTTTAGTTGGGCCATTTCAACATAAGGGCTGGAAAGTAGATTGATGATTGAGGCACGCGTCATGCGCATCATGTGCGCGATAATTACAAGGGTCATGGTCAATGAGGGCAAAGCGATTTTGTAAAGACGCTCGCCTAAGAGCATATCTTCTGTGACATTTGCAAGTGTTGGGAAATACTTAGCCATCAGTACAATCAGCACATATGCTAGGAAAAATTCTGGGAAAGAAATTGTTGTTAAGGTCACAGCATTGACCGTGCGGTCATAAATTGAATTGCGCTTTAGTGCCGCCATAATACCAAGAAACAAGGAAAGCGGTACCGCAATTGCCGCCGTCACGCCTGCAAGAAACAATGTGTTCTTTAGCCGAGGCGCCACAAGTTCAATTACCATTCTAGAATTGTCGTTTCCAGAGGCAGCTCTGCCAGAAAAAGATGTTCCTAAATCACCTTGAGCCACTGAAGCTACCCACGAAAGATATCTTTGCCAAGCGGGTTTATCCAATCCCAATTCACGGCGAAATGCTTCAACGGTTTCTGGTAGGGCTTGTTGGCCGAGAACTGATTCACCAAAATCGCCCGGAAGCATGGTTAAAGCGGAAAAAATGATGAGTGAAACTAAAAAGAGGGTTAAAATACCAAGGCCTAGCCGCTGTACAATTGTTGTAATTACTGGGTTCAAACGAGTGCCTCCCAACTCTCGAAACTGGCAACTAATGCTTAGTTCTTTTTCATTAAGCTAAGCGAGCCAGATGTTGAGTGTAAAGGGCCTTTCGCAAAACCTCGTGCTTACGCTTTTAAAATTTTGCAAAATCAAATTGCTTGTGCCAGAAAATTTACTTCCTTTTAAACTGTGTTCGTGCTGAACTAGAAAAACATAATAATTAAATACACAATTTGGGAGGATAAAATGCGCAACATGAAAAAGGCGTTTATTAAAGATCAAACAGAAAAACTTGGCAGTGGTCGAATTGGCCGACGTCAATTTATTACTTCAATGCTGGCGGCAGGCGTTGTCTTGCCAGCTGCTATGACAATGGCAACAGACGTAATGGCCATGACGCCTATAAAAGGCGGCAAGCTACGTCACGGGACAGGGTATGGCGGTACGACAGATACGATTGATCCATCAACATCAACCAACGGCTTCTCGCAAAATGTTCTTTATACGCGCGGCAACCATCTTACCGAAGTTGGAAATGACGGCAAATTACGCCCAGAACTAGCTGAAAGCTGGGAAGCGTCTGCTGGTGCAAAAACTTGGGTTTTTAACCTACGCAAAGGCGTTACGTTCCACAGCGGAAAGTCTTTGACTGCAGATGATGTTATCGCAACATTCAACTATAGCCGTGGCGAAGATACTAAGTCAGCCGCAAAAGGTCTGATTACATCAGTTAAAGAGATTAAAAAAGATGGCGATCATCGAGTAATCTTTGAACTTGAAAGTGGAAATGCTGATTTTCCATATATAGTCAGCGACTATCACTTTATGATTATGGCATCTGATGGAGATGGAAACGTCGACGCGACGCAGCAAGATAATAGCACTGGCGGCTACATGCTGCAAAAGTATGAGCCAGGTGTGCGGTCTACATTCATCCGGAATCCAAACTATTGGAAAGAAGGACATGCACATTTTGACGAAGTCGAAATAATCTCAATTCTTGATGGAACAGCCCGCCAATCGGCGGTGATGAATGGAGACGTTGATTTGATCGACAATGTTGATCCCAAAACAGTTGATTTGTTGGCCCGTGTCCCATCGCTGAATATCTTGGAAACAACAGGCACCCAGCACTATACGTTTCCTATGCGACTTAATGTAGAGCCATTTGGTAATGCGGAACTTCGTACGGCATTGAAATATGCCATTGATCGAGATGAACTGGTAGAAAAAATCCTTCTTGGCCACGGTGTTGTTGGAAACGATATTCCAGTTTCTGCGGCGATGCCATTCTTGAACACGGATATTGCTCAACGTACATTCGATCCAGAAAAAGCGGCCGCACACTATAAAAAATCTGGTCATTCTGGCCCAATTCAGCTTTCTGTTGCAGATGCTGCGTTTCCGGGCGCTGTAGATGCTGGCCAATTGATCGCTGCTTCTGCCAAGAAAGCAGGCATTGATATCGAATTGGTCCGCGAACCAAATGATGGTTATTGGTCAAACGTTTGGAACAAAAAAGGCTGGTGTGCCTGTTATTGGGGCGG
>DNBN01000214.1:0-8974 GCA_003491845.1 Porticoccaceae bacterium
TGGCTATCAATATGTAGTACTAAATCATTTCCTGGTTGAGGTTTAACTTGATCTAGAATTCTGGTAACCCGGCCTCTGGCATTGGTTTCAACCTGTTCCTTCCCTACTTGGCCAAGAAGGGTATCCTCATAATATTTTTCTAGTCCAATTTTACCGATAGAGTCTGTGCCGCTATATTTTATTGGGTCAATAATATTAGTTTCTCTTTCGTTTATACGACCTACGTAGCCCACTACATGGGTGAGTAAATCCCTTTTAGGATAGAACCTGGAGAGTCTTGCGTTGACCTTAATACCGGTTAAAAAATGTTCATTAACTGCAAGTATTGCTTGCTCTTGCTCACTTAAATTGAATTTTAATGGCGTTTGTTCGAAGGGCCTACGGCGTTTTAGACGTTTATAAAAGCGTTTGATATCATTTTCAGACAGAGAGATAAGCGTACCAATTTTAGTGATCAACAGATCTATGTTGCCTGCCCTTTCGCGGATGATAGTTAGGTTTGAAATAGACTGATTTTCGGCCACAATCTCGCCATTGCGGTCATATATGACGCCTCTGGCTGGCGGGGTAGACCGGACATGTACACGGTTATTATCTGACTGAGTAACGAAATCTTTATGCTGTCTAACTTGAAGGTCAAAATAACGCATAATCAACACTATGGTAAAAATTATCATGAGAGTACTGGCGACTAAAACTCTATTAATAAAGATACGTCTTTCTCGGTGTGGGTCTGAATAGTCCAGTTTATCAAGCATTTGTTGCTATGACTCCTTAATTGCGGTGATAAGGATGATTAGCGTTTATGCTCCAAGCACGGTAGAGTTGCTCCATGAGAAGTATGCGAACCAGTGGGTGTGGGAGTGTCAGTGCTGACAATGACCAACACATATTCGCCCGCGCTAAGCAGCTTTTTGAGAGGCCGTCAGGCCCACCAATCAAGAATGTAATATTTTGGCCGTCCATTTGCCAATTGGCTAGATTTAATGCGAGTTTATCTGTATCCATTGATTTGCCCACTACATCAAGCGCGACAACATAATCCTTTTCTTCAATAGACTTTAAAATCGCTAGTCCTTCAGTTTCTATCGCCTTGGAGGATGCCTGACTTTTGCTGCGGCTACCCAATGATATCTCAGTGACCCGAATACGCAGTTCAGAAGGCATACGCTTGCTATATTCTGCGCAGCCTGTAGTAACCCAGCTGGGCATTTTAGTTCCAATTGCAATGACGTTGAGTCTCAAATTAGTCCTGACCCACTGGCGCAGCACCACTCAATATCGCGTCGGCTTCGGCGTTCAGAGGGCGGTCATCTGGACGCAACGACCATAGTTTTTCAAGATCATAAAAACCTCTGGTAGCAGGAAGCATAATATGAATAATAACGTCACCAAAGTCTACCAGCACCCATTCACCAACATCATCACCTTCGACACCTAGCAACGTAAAACCTGCTTTTTTTGCGTCTACAACGACATTGTTAGCTAAGGACTTAACTTGGCGATTAGAATTACCGCTAGCAACCACCATAGTATCGGTTACTCCGGTTAGTTTTTTTACATCAATACTGACAATATCCTGTCCTTTAACATCTTCAAGTGCGTTGATTACAATTTCATGGAGATTTTTTTTCATAATACCTTATTACTCATATAGTCTATTTTGTTTGATGTAATTTAAAACATTATCAGGTGTCATAAATTGAATGCTTTTTCCTTGTGCTACTTTCTCACGAATACTGGTAGATGAGATAGGCAGCATGGTTAGTTCGCAAAAAAATATTTTTCCAGCAGGGCTTTTATCAAGTGTACTGGGCTTGTTACATGTATTTCTTTCAATCCAATTATACAGTGGTCCAGATGAAGGGACACTATAACCGGGTCTAGAGCATACCGCGATATGGCACAAGTCTAGTAATTTGTGCCACTCATGCCAGGTGTTAATGTTGATAAACGCATCCATGCCTAGGCATAAAATAAGTGATGTGTCTGGCCCCAGGTCTGCTCGCAAAATGCTGAGAGTGTCGATGCTATAGCTTGGACTTGCGCGCTGAAGTTCAATGTCGTCAGCAATGAGTAATGGATTATTGTCCCCAATCGCTACTTTTAGCATTCCAAGTCTGTGTTCTGCGGCGGCAAGATCGTCCCCCCTGTGGGGTGGGTATCCACTGGGCATCATTTTTATTTTCGACACAGGAAGAATCTCCGCCAACTCTGTGGCAATACGCAAATGGCCTAAATGAACTGGGTTAAAAGTGCCTCCAAATAGAGCTACTGCCATATCATTGCCTAATGTGCCCATCACCGAATACCACCCACTTCTGGTTTGTCAGGCCCTTCAGCCCCACTGGACCCCGAGCGTGAATTTTATCGGTAGAGATGCCAATTTCAGCTCCCAAACCGTATTCGAAGCCATCAGCGAAGCGAGTTGATGCATTTATCATTACAGAGCTTGAATCCACTTCTACTAGAAAGCGATGTCCGGTAGCCTGATTTTCCGTAACGATACTGTCAGTGTGCTTGGACCCATATTGGTTAATATGGTCAATGGCCTCATCGATACCGGACACAATTTTTACGGCTACTATTGGCGCCAAATATTCTTCACTCCAATCAGATTCCGCAGCCTTTAAAACATCGCCAGATAACAGGCAAGTTGCTGCACACCCTCTAATTTCAACGCCTTTGGCAATTAGTTTTTGTATGAGGGATGGTAATATATCTTCAGCTATGGCTGCCGAAACAAGCAATGATTCCATAGCATTACAGACTCCATAGCGGTGCGTCTTCGCATTTATAGCGATCGCTAATGCCTTTTGAGTATCAGCTTCAGAGTCGATGTACACGTGGCAATTGCCATCCAGGTGTTTTATCAGAGGTACCCGAGCATCTTTGCTTAGACGCTGAATTAGGCTTTTTCCACCGCGAGGAATGATGACGTCGATGTATTCTGTCATGGTTATAAGCTCGCCAACCACGGCACGGTCAGTTGTCTGAATAATTTGAATTGCCGCGGAAGGTAAGCCGCTGCTAGCCAATCCGATATTGATGCAGTCACCTAGTGCACGGTTAGATTCTATGGCCTCACTGCCGCCACGCAAAATAGTTGCATTGCCAGCTTTTAAACATAAGCTAGCCGCATCAATAGTAACATTGGGACGCGATTCGTAAATAATGCCGACAACACCAATAGGTGCACTCATCTTACCTAGCTGGATACCGCTTGGGCGCATTTCAAGCTCACTAATATTGCCAACAGGCTCAGGCAGTCCGGCAACTTGATTTAGCCCTTCAATAATGGCGTCAATTCGTTGATCATTTAGTGTCAAACGATCAAGCATAGCGGCATCAAGACCATTGTTTTGGGCTTTTTGAACATCCTTTATATTTGCATCAAGTAGTGCTTCTCGATGGACATTGATACTATTGGCTATACTCAGTAGTGCCGCATTTTTAGTTGCAGTTGATGTTTTAGATAACACCTTTGACGCTTCTAAAGCTGCGTGCCCAATACTTTTCATGTAGGGTTTGATATCTTGAATTGTCAAAATTAACTGCGCCAGTAAGTTGATCTATATTGATTTTTTGCTTACGGTCATTATACGTGTTGCCTTTGCATAATGCCTAGTTTTGCGCATAAAGAAGACGATTTTTTAGATCAATAGTACACATTATCCTTGTCGGCATAGCTATGGACCTTGCATGAAAGATGTTATCTCCCAATTAATTAAGTACTCTTCATGGCTAGTGATCACGGGTGCGGGTATTAGTGCAGCTTCAGGCGTCCCAACCTACAGAGACCGAAATGGGCACTGGCAGCGCAAACCTCCGGTAACTCATCAAGATTTCTTAAATAGTAGTGTGACTCGACAGCGATTTTGGTCGCGTAATATGGTTGGATGGCGATTTATGATGAAAGCTCAACCCAATTGTGCACACAATGTATTGATGGCATTGGAGCAAGAAGGTGTTGTTAGTGGCATTGTTACTCAAAACGTAGATGGACTCCATCAGCGCGCTGGTAGCCGCAATGTGATAGATCTTCATGGGCGCATAGATACCGTGACCTGTATGACGTGTCGGTTACAATTGTCTCGTCAGACCTTGCAGCTATGGTTAGAGCAGAATAATCCTGAGTTTGTTCTGCGAACAGGCCATATTGCGCCAGATGGTGATGCTGAGTTAGACGAATTAGACTTTTCTGTAATAAAGGTACCTGAATGTAGTTATTGTGGTGGATTATTAAAACCAGACGCGGTTTTTTTTGGTGACTCCATACCAAAATCTCGATTAATAAAGGCAAAAAATCAACTTCTCAACGCGGACGCTCTGTTAGTGATAGGGTCGTCTTTGTCAGCCTATTCTGGATATAGATTCTGTCTTTGGGCGCGTGATCAGGGAAAACCGATTGTTATTATTAATCAGGGAGTCACCAGAGCGGATATTTTAGCTGTGGTGACCTCTGACATAGATTGTTCGGAGATTTTACAGGCTTGGTTGTCGGCTCTTCACTAGAGGCAAAGATGTTTATCAACAATGTCCGCCAAAGCAAGAATATGTTCTGGGTCGTCGTTAAGGCAAGGTATGTAGTGAAATTGATCTCCTCCAGCATGCAAAAAGGTTTCTCTAGCTTCCATATTAATTTCCTCAATGGTCTCTAAGCAATCAGAGGAGAACCCTGGACACATAATAGCAACATGCTTAATGTCTTGACTTGGCATATTCTCTAGGGTTTCATCCGTATAAGGTTGTAACCAAGGCTCACGACCAAAACGAGACTGGAACGTTGTCATTACTGTGGCTGGATCAAGATCCATCGCTTCCACCACTAAGCGGGTTGTTTGGTGGCAAAAGCAATGATAAGGATCACCTTTTTTTAGGTATCGTTGCGGCGTGCCGTGGTAGGACATAATGAGTTTGTCTGGCTTACCATGCGCTCTAAAATGCCGCTCGATGCTAGTGCATAGTGCATTAATAAATGTCTCTGATTGGTGGTAGCCACCAATAAACTGCAACTGAGGTACCCATCGTGTTTTTTTGAAGACATCAGCCACTGCATCAAATGTAGATCCTGTGGTGGCTCCAGAATATTGTGGGTAGAGAGGTAATACAGTGATGTTACGAACGTTCATAGCAGTTAGTTTGTCAATGGCTGATTTTATGGAAGGATTGCCATAGCGCATACCTAACACCACTGGCACTTGACCCTGATGTTTTTCTTCTAGTATTTTTCGCACACCATCTACCTGAGCTTGACTGTTTACCAGCAAGGGAGAGCCTTGGTCTGTCCAAACACTGCGATAGAGTTTCGCTGATCGACTTGGCCTTATACGTAAAATAACCAGATTTAAAATAAGCCACCAAAGTAGTCTGGGTATCTCAACGACTCTGGGATCGCTTAGAAATTGTTTTAGATAGCGCCTTAATTCTGGAGTCTGGGGGGCATCTGGGGTGCCCAAATTACACAGCAAAACGCCACTTTTTGGGGAAGGGCCTTTGTGGTCATAGTCAGTTTGGCCTTGATACTGCATAAAAGGAACTCCGTTTAAAATAACCAGCTTGGCTTGAGCTGATATGTTCCTCTCAACAATGTAGAGGTGATTAATAGAATTTGCCAAAACAATTATACGCGACATAAAACCATAGAGATTGATTAAATAGAACGGTTTTATTAGCTGACCGATGCACAGCATAACGGTATAATACTCCACACCAAAGCAACTGCATATTACTCATGAGCAAGCCTACATCAGATCGCCGAACATTTGCCATTATCTCGCACCCAGATGCAGGCAAAACGACTATTACCGAAAAATTGCTACTATTGGGTAACTTAATTCAGGTAGCAGGTACTGTGAAGGGGCGAAAAAGTGATCGTCACGCCACCTCTGACTGGATGGCCATGGAAAAGGAGCGCGGGATTTCAGTAACATCTTCGGTTATGCAGTTTCCTTATCATGAATGTATCGTCAACCTATTGGATACTCCGGGCCATGAGGACTTCTCAGAGGATACTTACCGCACATTAACAGCGGTTGATTCTTCGCTAATGGTGATTGATGGCGCTAAGGGTGTTGAGGCGCGAACCATTAAGTTAATGGACGTATGTCGACTTAGAGATACCCCAATCCTTGCGTTTGTCAACAAAATGGATCGCGATATTCGTGATCCAATTGATCTGCTTGATGAAATTGAAAGCGTCTTGAATATCAAGGCGGCGCCAATCAACTGGCCTATTGGTATGGGTCGTGAATTTCGTGGGGTTTACAATTTTTATACAGATACGATTCATGTCTATGTGCAAGGAAAGGGTCATACATTAGCTGATGATATTCAGGTTCAGGGGCTTAGTTCAGCTGAGGCTCGAGAGGCATTGGGAGATTATGCAGATGATGTTCTGGACGAACTTGAGCTAGTCAAAGGAGCTACAAATGTGTTTGATATGGAGGCGTTTTTGTCTGGTAAGCTTGCGCCAGTATTTTTTGGCACCGCTCTGGGTAACTTTGGTATCCGAGAGATGCTCGATGATTTTGTCCGCTGGGCACCGCCGCCACAGCCGCGTTTGACGTCTGATCGAGAGGTGGTTGCTAGTGAATCTTCGTTCAGTGGCTTTGTGTTTAAGATTCAAGCGAATATGGATCCAAAGCATCGCGACCGCATTGCTTTTTTACGAATATGCTCTGGCAAATATTCTAAAGGCATGAAAATGAAGCATGTGCGAACCGGCAAAGATGTGCGGGTATCTGATGCATTTAGCTTTAAAGCGGGGGAGCGCATCTCTGTTGAGGAGGCAATTGCTGGTGACATTATAGGATTACATAACCATGGGTCGATACAGATTGGCGATACATTTACAGATGGGGAGGCGCTGAAGTTTAGTGGAATTCCGCATTTTGCTCCTGAACTCTTTAAACGGATTCGCCTCAAAGACCCTTTGCGGGCTAAACAATTGCAAAATGGTATTCGTCAATTATCAGAAGAGGGCAGTACTCAAGTTTTCTTTCCATTCCGAAACAATGATGTTGTGGTAGGGGCAGTGGGGCAGTTACAGTTTGACGTTGTAGCCTATAGGTTGCGAGAGGAGTACGGCGTTGATGCGATTTATGAGCCGGTTAATGTGCATACTGCTCGATGGGTCGAGAGTGATGATACTAAGCACTTAGACGAATTTCGTCACAAAGCAGAAGATAATCTAGCCATCGATGGCGGAGGGCATCTGACTTATTTAGCACCCACTAGAGTCAATCTGTCGCTTTCTGAGGAGCGCTTCCCGAATATAAAATTTAGGGCAACGCGAGAGCATTAAAACGGTGATAGATTTTTAAACGGAGGGTTCTGGGGTGAGTGTGGAAGAATTACCAAAAATTATCTCTCAAGACGCTGTGCCAGAGCACTTAAGAGCCAAGCGCAATCGGGTTTCACGCTGGTTGGGCTTTTTAGTGCTGAAACTTATGGGATGGAATATTAAAGGCGTTGTTCCCAATCTGAAACGCTTTATTGTGATAGGTGCTCCGCATACTTCAAATTGGGACTTCATTCTTGCAATGGCATTTATACTGGGCCTTAATTTAAGGTTACGATGGATGGCTAAACATACGATTTTTAAACCTGGTATCCGGTGGTTGATGATGTGGCTTGGCGGAATTCCCACTGATCGAACAAATCCAAAATTGATTGTTGAAAACGTTGCCAAAATAGCAGAAAAAGAGCGTGGCGTAATTATTGGTTTAACACCAGAGGGTACACGAAAAAAAGTGATCAAATGGAAAACTGGATTTTTGCGGCTAGCAAAAACCTTGGACTGCCCTATTCTCATGATTGGTTTGGATTTCCCTAAACGAATTATTGTTGTCGGTGCACTTTTTCACCCCACTGGAGACAATGATGCTGACCTGGCGTTTATTAGAAACTATTATGGTCAATTTGAAGGAAAACATTCCGATCAATTTTAATGTGTAGATGAATAAGTCAGCGATCACGTTTAGCAATTTTCTCTTTATATAAGGGTCTATAGAAAAGGCAAGCTTAATGGTTTCACGAGGGTATCCAGCAAGCCCCGAACAGGTTCCGGTGCATCTACGTGGAAATAGGAGTGCTGTTACTCGCTGGTTTGGAAGGACTGTACTCTCTGTGTTTGGTTGGCACGTTCAAGGCCGAATACCCAATGTTAAACGATTACTAATTATTGTTGCTCCTCACACTTCAAATTGGGATTTTGTTTTCGCTATGGCTGCCATATTAGGACTTAATCTTAGAGTTCGGTGGATGGGAAAGCATACTATATTTAAATTTGGGGTTACTTGGTTCATGCGTTGGCTAGGCGGAATTCCAACGGATAGGGGCAAACCCGAACAGCTAGTGCGCTATGTTGCGGATTTATCCGATCGTGAGGATGGTATAGCAATTGGTATGGCTCCAGAGGGAACTCGCAGCAAAGTTACACGCTGGAAGACGGGTTTTTTGAGGATCGCCAAATTAATTGATTGCCCCATATTATTGGTCGGTCTAGATTTCAAAGGCAAAAGATTTGTTATTGACAATATCTACCTTCCCTATGGCGATAATGAACAAGATATAGCCGCGTTAACAAAATACTATAGTAGGTATCACGCAAAGCATCCTGAAAAGTATTAAAAAATAATGTAAGCGTTCACTTATATTAAAAGTATTGATTTTAGAGATTATATAAATCGGTTTTAACTAAAATTGTTGTTTTTCAGGTTGTATCGGTTCCACCGTAGGCTCTGGTGTATTACCCACTTTACTGGCACTACGATGGTTTGATTTACCGCCCCCAAGAGTCTTAGCCGCAAATCAGGTTCAGACTTCTCTTGGTATCCGTTCTTCAATATGGAGCTTTTTTCGCAAAGGCCGTTCTGGTTATTATGGATGCTATTATTAGGAGCTTAACACTACAATTTGTAGATAGTCTGACCTTAAATAAACTAAATTGTTTTACATTGTTTTTATAGTT
>DNBN01000214.1:9241-24239 GCA_003491845.1 Porticoccaceae bacterium
TTTACTCTCACCTAGGATTGAAGAAGGAGATCCCACCCCCTAGAGTTTTGACGCTCTATTTTCTTTGCAGCCGACTTGGGCTTGGAATGGTAGACAGGATGTTTTGGTCCCAGTATGGATCCTATTACGCCTTTCCTGTTGCTTTTAAGATACTTGTTGATAAGAGCATCGGCTACAATAAAACTGATACGTCTTGCGATTAACCGCACCTCAGTTTTGATATTCATTATATTTAGTTACATCTTTTAAGCGCTTAACATTGTGATGGCAGTGAAACAAGTGATTGGTCTCTTTTGAGAATCTCGTCTAGCAATGATCAGATGAGCATATCTTGCCCATCTGATCACTACCCTAGAAGTGTGTTTTAAATTAGTATTTTTTCCATAGTTCAGGAGATAGCTATTAATTCATTTAACGTCGATGTGCAGGCTTGTGCGACTTCTTTTCCTTTAATTAAAAAATGTGACTCAAAAAAATGTTGATGTTCCTGGCTATCATGAAAATGATGTGGTGTTAGTACTGCAGAAAAAACAGGCATACCGGTATCTATTTGCACACGCATTAAGTTATCAACAACAGTAGATGCTACAAATTCATGTCGGTAGATACCTCCATCTACAACCAATGCGGCGGCTACCACAGCGGCATATTTTCCACTTTCTGCTAATGCTTTAGCGAAAAGAGGAATCTCATAAGCACCGGGCACCTCAAAATAGCTGACTTGCTTGTCAGTTAGACGGGTTATTTCCTGCTCGAAGGAATTACGTAGCTGGCCAACAATGTCTTTATGCCAGGTGCCTTGAACAAACGCAATGCGCGGACGACGGACAATTTCTTGGATAGATGTAGTCATAAAAAGCTCAAATCAATTTTTGTTTCAGTGACACTTGTGGTCACCATGTGTTGGGTTGAGGGCTGATAAGAGAAGGACAGGCCCTTATTGCACAGGACCTTCGACTGAATGTAAGCAAGCAGTCATCCGATATTGTATTTATCTACATCTTATTCTCATAACCAGACTTTAACTGTCGGCTTTGGAATCGCACCAAATCTGCTTGTCCTCCAAACAGAAGGCTGTTTGGAGCGCCCGCGGGCTACCTTTACATAAAGGACTACCGCCGGTGAGGAATTTCACCCCGCCCTGAGAAAACCCACGCTAATCGCGAGACCGAAGAGTATAGTGATATTGGATATAGCTGTACAATCAAAATGTACTGCACAAAGTGCTATAGTCGATATACCTAATTGCATATTAATAACTTTTAAGACGTTCTAGGTGGCTAATTACTGAGTTCTTAGGGTATACATAACTATGGGTTCTCCCAGTTACTCTTTGCTCTATTGATGACGACAATTTATAGTATGGTGATGGAGCCATCGTTGGTTTAAGAAGGTTTCGGTTCATATTTTGGAGTTTATAATGCTTGAAAAAACATCACCGTTTTCACGTTTTTTGGTTGTAGCGGCTGCCTTTGTTATTGTTGTGTCTGGTCTGAAGATGGCCGGGCCGTTTCTAGTACCCTTCTTGCTGGCTGTTTTTATCGCAATGGTTGTTTCTCCTCTGTTGGCTTGGCTTAAAGGATTCCGTATTCCTAATGGAATAGCTATTTCTCTGGTAATTACCGTTGTACTGTTAACTGGTTTGATTCTTGGTGCAGTGATTGGCTCATCAGTGGACAATTTTCGAGGAGATATTCCTGAGTATTCTGCAAAACTGTCATTGTTAAGCGGTTCTGTTCAACAATGGCTAAGTCACCGTGGAATTACCATAGATGCTGAGCAGTGGAGTAATAGTTTTGATCCAGCGGCTGTAATGGGGGTTGTAGGTAGTACGTTGGCCTCTTTTGGTAATGTTATGACCAATACGGTAATGATTTTACTCACGGTAATTTTTATTCTGGCTGAAAATGTTAGTTTCGGAGACAAATTGCGTAGTGCAAGGGGACATGAGAGTTCTCAAAAATGGTTGAGTACCTTTGCTGAAAGTGTGCATAGCTATTTGGCTATTAAAGCTGCGATAAGCCTACTGACGGGGGTCATTATCTTTTTATGGTTAGTCTTTCTTGGCGTGGACTATGCGGTACTATGGGGGTTAATTGCTTTTTTGCTTAATTTTATCCCGACGGTGGGATCTTTTATTGCCGCAGTACCAGCGGTGCTCTTAGCTTTAGTGCAGCTAGGTGTCCTTCAAGCAGGGCTGACTTTGCTCGGTTTTGTTGTCGTGAATCTTTTCATGGGAAGTGTTCTAGAGCCTCGTTGGATGGGGCGTGGTTTAAATTTATCGCCTTTGGTGGTGTTTATATCCTTGGTGCTTTGGGGTTGGGTACTGGGGCCTGTTGGTATGCTATTGTCCATTCCTCTGACCATTATGGTGAAAATAGCACTAGAAAATCAAGAAGATACTCGTTGGATTGGGGTTATGCTGGGCGCGGGAAAACGTTTAGAGTCTGACTCATATAGTGCAGGTCAACAGCTACAGGCGCCCAAAGACACTTAAGTTTAGAGTAAATCTGGAGCGCATTTCATCTCCTAAGATTGGTCCGTTTATCTGAATTTACGCATGGCGCATGAGTCGTTGTTTTTGTCGATTCCAGTCACGTTCTTTGTCGTCCATGCGTTTGTCATAGCTGGCTTTGCCTTTTGCTAGGGCAATCTCGCACTTAATAAGATGATTTTTCCAATAGAGCGCAGTGCAAACCGCAGTATGTCCTTTTTGATTGACGCCTTCTTCAAGCTTTTGTAACTCTCGATAATTAAGTAGTAACTTGCGCGTTCTTTTGGCATCTGTAACAAAATGTGTTGAAGCTGATAGTAAAGGTGTTATGTTAGTCCCGATCAACCAAGCTTCGCCATTTTTGACAAAGACATAGGTGTCGGTAAGGTTAACTTTACCCTCTCTTAAGCTTTTTACTTCCCATCCTAGAAGGACGAGGCCAGCCTCAAATTTCTCTTCAATAAAGTAGTCATGTTTGACTTTCTTATTTAAAGCTATGGTATTTGAAGTTTGTTTTGATTTTTTCTTTATCATTATCTAAGTATACGTGGCGACTAATTTTTATCATAGATTATTAGTTATAATCTAACTAAATTGTGCATTTATTAGGTAGTCAGACAGCAAATAGGTACAATTTATCTACCGACAATTGAGAGGGTAATATGGCACTACAAAAAAAAGGAATGCATGGAGCTTGGACGAGTCGCTGGACATTTATTATGGCTGCGACAGGATCGGCTGTAGGTTTGGGCAATATGTGGAAATTTCCCTATGTCGCTGGAAGTAATGGCGGTGGAGCCTTTGTGCTAATTTATCTGGCATGTATCTTACTTATAGGTGTACCTGTGATGATGGCAGAGGTGCTTATTGGACGTCATGGCCGGCAGAGTCCAATTAATTCGATGAACGAAGCGGTGCATGTTAGTGGCGCCGATTTGCGATGGCGCAGTGTCGGTTGGATAGGTGTTGTTGCTGGACTGTTAATCCTATCCTTTTATGCTGTTATTGCCGGATGGGCCCTAGACTATATTTTGTTGATGTCTTCAGGAGAACTCCAGGGTATCAATGGTGCGACTGCCAGTGCAGCATTCGATAACTTATTGTCCAATCCAGGCCGGCTGATTGCTTGGCAAACATTATTTTTGATGCTGTGTGTCGGAGTGGTTATAGGGGGAGTTAAAAAAGGCTTAGGAATTGCCGTTGAAACATTAATGCCGTTATTATTTTTGATGCTGTTGCTGTTGCTTGTATTTGCTGTGCTAAAAGGAAATTTTGCAGCCGCTGTTGGTTTTCTGTTCAGCTTTGATTTGGATGCTCTCACGTGGCGTGGCGTGCTTGAAGCTATGGGACAAGCTTTTTTTACCTTAAGTATTGGTATGGGAGCTATTATGGCCTATGGTGCCTACATGCCGCAGGATGCAAATATTGGTAAAACCATTCTTATCGTTGCGTTTTTTGATAGCGCCGTTGCCATTATTTCAGGCCTTATTATCTTCTCAATTGTGTTTGCCACTCCAGGTATTGAGCCTAGTGCTGGTCCTGGACTCATGTTTATTAGTTTACCTGTGGCTTTTGGCGGTATGCCTGGTGGCCTTCTCATTGGAGCTCTATTTTTTGTATTGGTGTCTATTGCGGCGTGGAGTTCAGCGATTTCTCTACTTGAACCCTGTGTAGCCTGGCTAATGGAGGCGAAAAACATTAGCCGGGTCAAAGCGAATTTTATTATTGCAGGCGTAGCCTGGGTACTGGGATTAGGGAGTGTTTTCTCGTTTAATATTTGGGCTGATTATAAGTTTGCTGGCTTTACTTATTTTGATTTCTTAGACTTCATTACTGCAAATATTATGTTGCCCATAAGTGGCTTACTGATCACCTTATTTGTAGGTTACTTAATTAAAAGAGACATTATCGATACTGAAATGCAGGGTACCTCAGAACGAATCATACGATTATGGGAGCTTACAATAAAATATATCGCTCCCTTTGCTATTGCTCTGGTGTTTATTATGGGTGTTTATGACAAATTTACCTCGTGAGAGATAATTAGTTTTGGCTACAGTTAAACGATCGGCATTAGTCATGCATTCTGATCAGGAGATGTATGACTTAGTCAATGATGTGACAGGATACCCATCCTTTATGGATGGATGTCACAATGTACAGGTCTTTGAACATACCGCCACAACTATGCTTGCGCGGTTAGATCTAAAAAAAGCGGGGATCAATCTGAGCCTGTTAACACGTAACCATTTGCAGGGGCCAAGGCATATTAATATGACCTTAGAAGATGGGCCATTTAAAATTTTTCGTGGCGATTGGACATTCACTCCATTGACAGATAGTGCTTGTAAAGTAGAGCTTGATTTGGAATTTGAGTTCATCAGCAGAAGTCTTAGTTTTGCAGCCTCCAGTCTTTTTTCTGGGGTGGCAAATAATTTGGTGGACTCTTTGTGTAAGCACGCTGATGTTGTCTATGGTGCATCCATTGGATAATCAGAAGCATCTCATTGATGTTGAGGTAGCCTATGCGCTGCCTGAGCAACAATTTCTTGTAAATCTCAGGGTTCCTCTTGGAACGTCGGCAATTCAAGCTGTGGAGCAGTCTGGTTTGTTGGAACGGTTTATTGGTCTTGACATAACCAACATTGGAATATTTTCTCAACGGTTAGGTTCCAAAGGTATGGCTAGCGCAGACGTCTATGTGTTAGAGCCTTTTGATAGAGTGGAGATTTATCGACATCTCAGCTTAGACCCAAAAGAAATTCGTCGTCGAAGAGCCGAAAAATCGGCTCAGAAGACAAACACTAAAAGCTCTCTTTGATCAATCAAGAGCGTTTTATGCTTTGTATGCTGCCATAGGTTATTGATCGCAATATCCATTCTAACGGGCCGAAATGAAAGCGTTCCATCCAAGTATGCGAGAGCCCTATTTGAAATATCCAGATACCTACTACGACATAAAGTTGTTCTATTCTATCAAAGGTGCCAAATTTTCCTAAGCCCCAGCCATAAAAAATAAAACCGCAGATTAAGGTTTGTGAAATATAGTTAGTCAGTGCCATTCTGCCTACATTGGCCAGCACTCTTTTGGTTGAGGTCAACAGCTGACTCCTTGTGAAAGCTAAAATCCAACACATATAGCTATAGGCCAAAAGCAGGCTGCCCCAATAATTTTCTTGAGAGAGTATTACTTCAATAGGAAACTCGTTAGCTATGTTGCTATTAATGCGTCCACAAATGATGAAGGTCCCTAAGCAAAAACATACAAGTCCTTGTAACTGTAATGATTTTTTAGTGAACCTACGGCCAAAAAAATCGGTTTTAAATAGTGCTACACCAATCATCATTAGGCCCAATACACGGCAACCATAAAATAGGCCATTGACTAACATGTCACCTGCCATTTCATGTCGGTGACCCATTTGTCCTATCCAGCTGGATTGATTGGCAGTAATTTCAAGCTCAATTATGGTCTGATCAGGTTTCCAAGCCATTAAGATCTCTTGAAGATTCGCTTCATTCATAGAGGGCATTATTGCTGTAGGCAACGCGAATAAAACTGCATTAATAGCAAGTAACAGAAGTGCACATAAAAAAAGAAATCGTGATGATTTATGTCGAAAAAAGTAGATTACCATTCCAGCAATAGCATAAATAAATAGTACATCTCCATACCAAAGAAGGTATAAGTGCATCAGGCCAAGCAGGGCTAGAGCGCTCATTCGCCGGAAATGTAAAGAGGCGGAGTTCAAGTCGTTTTCCTCTGCCCTAGAGGTCATGATAAAAAAACCTGTTCCAAATAGAACAGCAAAAATGGTCATGAATTTTTGTTCAGCAAAGAGATGTGAGAAATAATAAACAGTTTGATTGGATCCTGAGAAGTCTCCGAAGGATAATGGATTACCTAAAACCGATGAAATCATTGAAAATAATTGAATGTTAACCAGTAATATCCCCAGGACGGCAACTCCGCGAATAATATCTATACTGGCTAATCGGTCATCTTCAGGAGTCGGACCTCTGTCTAATGATTGTGTGGTAACTTGAGTAAATACTTTGTTCATAACTTCACTATCCATGTGAGTATCAACAGATAAATTTGGTCGACCTGTTGATAGGTTTCACTCAGTTGAGGAAGTTTTCCCTATTGAATTAGGTATATAGTCTCCTACCACATCTTTCATCAGACCTTTGTTATCAAAATACACAGTAATACCTTGCTCGGTCTTAACCCCAGTGGCAGAGGTATTTCTAAAGACATAGTCCCAACGGTGAGTGTTAAAGGTATCTGTTACTATAGGCGTTCCCAGAACAAATTGCACCTGAGCTTTTGACATGCCAGGCTGCAATTTATTGGCCATGTCTTGATCAAGAATATTACCTTGTTGGACGTTAATTTTATGGACACCAGGAAATTTTATCCAGCTGCACCCCGATGAGAGAAGAGTAATAATTACCAAGGTTACAGCAAAAAATCGCATGACAGGCTTCCAGTTAGGCTCGATAAAAGACATAATCACTATATTCAAAATATTCAAGAAGAGCAAATTATGATTCATAAAGATCACGAGCTTAAGAAGGCTGGTCTAAAGGTCACGTTACCACGGATTAAAATCCTTCAGATATTGGAGAATACACCTGAATGGCACATGACAGCTGAGGATATTTATCAAGCACTACGAGATGCCCAGGAAGATGTTGGCATTGCTACAGTCTACAGAGTATTGACCCAATTTGAAGCAGCTGGATTGATTACCAGGCACAGCTTTGATAATGGCCCAGCAGTCTATGAGCTTGATCGAGGTGATGGTCATGACCACATGGTTTGTACTGAAACTGGAAAGGTTGTTGAATTTCAAAATCCTGAAATTCAGAAGCTGCAAGAGCAAATTGCCAAAGAGAATGGATACAAAGTAGTTGGACACAGTTTAGTTTTATATGTAAAGCCAATCTAATAGCTTGCCGCCTCCTGTAGGATACTGTTAAGGGAAATAAAAAACCTAAATGCTAACGTTAAAGCAAGTTGAAGATTTTTTAAATGCATGGGCTGATGCCATGTGGAGCACACCACTGGTTATTTTATTAGTTGGGGGTGGATTATTTTTTATGATTTACTCGCGGTTCCGTCCTTACCGCTACTTTGGTCACGCTGTTGACTTATTGCGTGGAAAGTATAGTGATCCTAATGATCCTGGGCATATTCCTCATTCTCAAGCGCTAGCCACTGCACTCTCTGGAACCCTTGGTTTGGGTAACATTGCCGGGGTGGCTATCGCTATTAGCATGGGTGGGCCTGGCGCTGTATTTTGGATGTGGGTAACTGCTATTGTTGGTGTGTCCACCAAATTCTATACGGCATCACTGGCGATCATGTTCCGCGGTAAAGACGCTGATGGTGCAGTTCAAGGTGGGCCGATGTATGTTATCACTGAGGGAATGGGTAAGCGTTGGTACCCCTTAGCGGTGTTATTTGCAGTGGCCTGCACGATTGGTGCGCTACCACTGTTCCAAGCCAATCAATTTATTCAATTATTGCGAGATGTGATTGCAATCCCAGCGGGCATGGCAACTACTGAGGATCATTTCACCTTTGACCTTGTGTCCAGTGCCATTGTGGCAACTCTGGTAGGCCTAGTGATCGTTGGGCGAATTGAGCGAATTGGCCGAATTACGGTAAAACTAGTGCCCGCGATGGTTTTAATGTATTTGTTTATGACCGCCACGGTGCTCTTCACCTATGCTGCGGATATTCCAGCGACACTGCTGTTGATCGTAACGGATGCCTTTACCGGTGAAGCAGTTGCTGGTGGATCCATAGGCGCAGTAATACTTATTGGTGTGCGAAGAGGCGCATTTTCTAACGAAGCTGGTATAGGTACTGAATCCATGGCTCATGGTGCGGCAAAGACTCAGCAACCAATTCGCGAGGGAGTCGTCGCGATGGTAGGTCCGGTAGTAGATACCCTAGTAGTCTGTACCTGCACAGCCTTGATTATTTTGTTAACTGGTGTTTGGCAAAGTGCTGACGGAGTAGAGGGTGTAACGCTTACTGCACGAGCGATAGAGCAGGTTTTCCCTGAAACAGGCATTTACTTGTTGTTAACCATGGTTGGGTTACTAAGCTTTAGTACCATGGTGACAATGTGGTTCTACGGTGCTAAGTGTACGGGCTTTTTATTGGGATCTCATCGGCAGCATTATTATACGCCGGTGTATCTGGCACTTCTTTTGGGCGGAGCGGTAGTATCAATGGATGTTGTAAACGGTTTGATTCTTGCGACCTATGCTACCATGGCGATTCCAACCATGGTCTCTGCGCTTTATTTGGCGCCTAAAGTTAATCAGGCGGCAAAAATTTATTTTGACGAATTGAGAGTAAACAAGCGTTAAAGTAGTCCTTCAATATGCACTGCTATGGCATCAGGCTTGGTGATGGGGGCGAATCTTTCTACCACATGGCCCTGTTTATTGATTAGAAACTTAGTAAAATTCCACTTGATACTGTCAGTAATAAGCCCTTTTGCCTGCTTTGTTAAGTACTTGTAGAGCGGGTGTTGATTGGCGCCATTGACATCAACTTTTGCCATTACTGGAAAGCTAAGCCCGTAGTTGAGTTGGCAAAACTCTTGAATACTTTCATTATTGCCCGGTTCTTGAGCGCCAAACTGATTGCAGGGGATTGCTATTATAGTTAGACCTTTTTCATTATAACGCTCATGCAGGGCCTGCAAGCCCTCATATTGGGGGGTAAAGCCACATTGACTGGCGGTATTTACAATCAGTACAACCTTGCCTTGGAAATCTGATAAGGCCTTATCTTGTTTATTGCTATCAGACAAAGTGAAATCGTAAATTGAATCTACCATGGGTATTTCCTTGTGGTTTTAGCGTTAAAAAATTGGTTAATCACAACAGTGCTCAGGTCCGGGGAAACTTCCGTTAGAAACTTCAACACTGTATGTTTTAAGTGCGTCTTGAATGCTGTTAGCGCCAGCTAAAAAGTCTTTAGAAAATTTAGGTAAGCGTTTAGAGATGCCTAACATGTCATGCAATACTAGCACTTGAGCATCAGTGCTTGCTCCTGCACCAATGCCTATTACTGGAATGTCCAATGCTGCGGTTAAGGCAGTGCCCAGAGTAGATGGAACGCATTCTACAACAATAAGATCGGCCCCAGCATCTTGTATCGCTATGGCCTCTTGAATCATTTTTTTTGCCTCGGCTTCGGCACGTCCTTGCACTTTAAAACCGCCAAATTTATGAACTGACTGAGGCGTTAGCCCAACATGACCACATACGGGAATACCTCTCTGGCTGAGTAAATAGACGATTTCTGTCAACCACTCCCCTCCTTCTAGTTTTACCATCTGAGCGCCTGATCGCATTAAGGTGGCTGCATTTTCTAACGCTTTGATCTCAGTTGCGTAGGACATAAAGGGCATGTCACTGACAAGTAGGGAGTGATTATTCCCTCGTTTTACAGCTGAGGTATGGTAGGCCATTTCATCAACAGTCACAGGAATTGTACTGTCATGTCCCAAAATAACATTACCCAATGAATCACCTACCAGTGCAACTTCTATTGCTGCAGCCTCTATAAGATGCGAAAAAGTATAATCATAGGCAGTGATAGCGGAAAATTTCTCGCCATTTTTTTTCATTGAACGTAGGGTGTTTATAGAAATTTTCTTCATCGGACCATGATAACCTATTAGAAAGAGTAAACTTAACGCCTACAGTTTATCTTAGTAAAACGAAGAAGCAACGGTAGTTTTTTCTGCTGTGAGTGGATGGGGGTTGTAATAGTGCCTGCCGGACTGGGTTTGCAAGATAAATCTCACAAGATTGTAGTAGTCAAGCTTGTGATTATTAGTAAGATTTATCTCTGATGTATTCACTATGAGCAACGGTGTGTCATCATAATGATAAAAAAATTGGGTATAAGCATCGTTAAGTTGTTGTAAATAACTCTCTTCGATAGGTTTTTCAATGGCATGGCCACGTCGCTGAAGTCTTTCATATAACGTAGCCGTTGGTGCTTGAAGGTAAATGACCAAATCAGGTTTTGGAAGGTCGGTGATAACATTGTCATACACGGTTTGATAGAGTCGATATTCGTCATCTTCTAGAGTAACTTTGGCAAATAAGGGGTCCTTGTCAATTAAAAAGTCAGACACCCTTACTTGTTGAAAAATGTCACCTTGACGTAAAGACTGAAGTTTTTGCATTCTTTGAAATAAAAAGTGTAATTGAACCGATAGTGCATGGGTTCGCCTGTCTCTGTAAAAGCGTTCTAAAAAGGGGTTTTCCTCGGACTTTTCCAGCAAAATATCATAATTAAATGTGCCCGCAAGACGTTTGGCCAAGGTTGTTTTACCAACCCCAATTGGGCCTTCAACAGCAATATATGATGGTATTGTGATGTCGGTGTGCTCTAAATTGAGTTTTGCTAATAGACCATCAAACACACTTAACCCCACAACTTTTTATTAATTCTATAGCTTTACAATACCCTGATCGAGACAATTTGCCAACAAGTCAGTAACCGTTTTATTTTCAGTAATCAATAATTGAGGATCAATTTCTGACATTGGTAATAGCACAAATGCTCGCTCAGAAATTCTAGGGTGCGGAATAGTTAATCGCGGCTTATTAAGCACTAATTTACCATAAATCAATATATCTAGATCAAGAGTTCTGGGCCCCCATCGCTGGTTTCGAATTCGCTCCTGATCGTTTTCGATAGTTTGCAGATAGTCAAGTAGATCAAGAGCAGACAGGCCAGTATTTAACCGAACAACTGCATTGATATAATCTGGTTGATCTTGAGGTCCAATAGGATTTGTGCAGTAAAAAGAAGAACAAATTAGGTCATCTATCTTTGGATGCTCACGTAACACCTCAAGAGCCTTATTCAGTTGCTCTTTGGGATCCTCAAGATTGCCAGCAAGATTACTCCCCAAGCCAAGATAGACAACCTCCATTAATCTTCAATGACCTTTTTTTTGCGTGAGTTACGACGTGGCCGCTTTTTACCGGATATTTTCCCAGCTGCATCTGACATCGCCTGCTTTTGCTCTTCATCGGATTCTTGATATTGAGTCCACCATTCGCCCATTCCATTGAGATCTTCACCGGCTTGTTCTCGCAGTAAAATAAAATCATAGGCAGCCCGAAAGCGAGAATGTTCTAACAAGCGTTTTGCTCTTTGTCCTCCGCGCCGAGGTAGCTGCAGTTGTAAATCCCATATTTCTCGCATAGGAATGGTAAATCGTTTTGGAATGGCGGTGATCACTATTTGTCTGGATATGGCTTCGCTAGCAGCTTTGCTAAGGGCATAAGTAGCTGAATTCCCTTTTTCCTGAAGCTGATTCGACAAGCGCTCTACTTCTGGCCAGAGTAATGCGGCATAAATAAAAGCAGGCGTCACTCGTTGATTAGAAGAAATCCGTAAATCAGTATTAATAAAAGCCTGCTCAATTAATTGCTTAGCATTGCTTTTACCATTATTCATAAGGCGATCAGCCTGAGGAATTAAAGCGCCGAATACACTGTAGTTGCGCAGCAGGCTTAAGGTCACTGAACCCTTACCACTCATAAATAATTTAAGCGTTTCATCAAATAGCCTTGGTGGGGACACATGACTTAAATTATTAGCTAATTTAGCGATCGGTTTAGCTGTGCTTGGCTCTATCTTGAAGCCTAATTTGGCAGTAAAACGAATGACACGCAAAATACGAACAGGGTCTTCGCGATAACGAGCATCAGGTACGCCTATCATCCTAATTATTCGGTTTTGTATATCTTCTAAGCCATTCGTAAAGTCATGAATAGTATTGTCTGTTGGATTATAGTACAGAGCATTTACAGTCAAATCCCTTCTTTGAGCATCTTCATTGATAGAGCCAAAAACGTTGTCTCTGGTGAGCATACCACTCTCATTCTGTTGCATCTGCGTAGAACGTGACGCTACTGTAGTACCATTACTTTGCTCATTAGAGCGAAAGGTAGTAACTTCGATGAGCTCTCTGCTGAGTTGTACATGGACTATTTGGAATCTTCTGCCTATGATCCTAGATCGTCGAAATAATGATTTAACTTCCGCAGGTTGGGCATCAGTGGCGACATCAAAATCTTTCGGGTGAATACCCAGTAGCAAATCTCGTACTGAGCCTCCAACAATATAGGCTTCATAGCCAGCTTTTTGTAGAGTACGAACAACCTTAATGGCATCTTTACTCATTGACGCTGGGTTTATCCCATACGTGTTTGCGTCTACGACTAGAGGCTTCGATGTTAGAGTTTTGGTGTCAAAAAAATTTACTATGCGCTTAAGCATTAATTTATAGTCAGAATGTTGTGAGCATAGTTTAACAGAGGACGTAGCCTTCGGTGTGACTTATTGCATATTCACAGAGTAAAAGTCATCTTAATGTGAAATCAAAAAGAGGCTGCCTTTCGGCAGCCTCTATAGTGAGCTTTTAGGCGTAAGCCTTTCAAACCCTTTCGCAATCCATTATTATTATTGTTTATTGTTATTATGTTTAATGCCACACACATGTGTCTAACTTAGTTTAATCAAAAAAGCTATTACTGCAAGACATTTAATTGATATTTTAAGAATACTTCGCTGTGAATTTATGTTTTTTTAGAACCAATTATTTAACTGGCCTGGGAATGTTGAGTTTTTTACGTCGTTGCCAAAGGTTTTTTCGACTAATACCTAAATTTTGTGCAAGTTGAGTTTCACGCATTGTTTTTTGATTATCCAAGACATATTGAATAAAGTATTTCTCTAAAGATAGTGAATTACTATTTTCCGAGGTGGTTAGAGCTTCCTTGGCGATATTTTGTGTGTTGCTATTACCATTTATATACGCATGTAAATGTTCTGGAGAAATAATACTTCCCTCATCTAATGTTAAAGCGACTTTATAGAGGGTGTTCTTTAGCTCGGTTATGTTACCTGGCCAGCTGTAGTTGGTTAATACTTTGATGCTTTCTTCGGAGATGTCGATTGGAAAACTTAGTTCCTGACTGACTTTCTCAATAAAATAATTTGCTAATTGGGCTATGTCTGAAGATCTTTCACGCAGCGCGGGAACCTCGATTTTGATTGCATTTACAGCTCGAAACAGATCCACTCTATAAGGGTCGTCAAGGCATAACATGTCTATATCTTTTGCTGTAGAGGCTATACAGTGTATCTTAGAATTTCGTGTTAACTCAATTACAGCTCGTTGATGACTTTTTGCTAGACCACAAATATTAGCTAAAAACACAGTGCAAATACCTGTTTTTTCAGCTAGCTCGAGACTGTTTTTAAACTGCATATCCGATGCGCTAGGGCAATTGATAGTGATGAAGCGTTTTTCTTTTCGCTCGCTAATATTATGAATAGCCTGTGCTACAAGGCGCTTGCCTGTGCCTATTTCTCCCGCTATTAATATTGATAGATCAGTTGCAGCTGCTTTTCTTAATAGAGCGTGCGTAGCAATAATTTCTGTGCTGCTCCCCAGCAGTTGATCTATGCTGTTAAATGCCGTCATTTCACTACTTTTGTTGGCATACAAAATACGTTTAACCGATTGAACTAATTCTTCATGATCAAACGGTTTAGATATATAGTCTACTGCGCCTTGGCGCATAATTTCTACCGCAGACCTTAGGCTAGCATAGCTGGTCATTATCAAAACAGGTACCTCAGGCGCAAGACGTATAAAGTCCCCCCCTGAGCCACCTGGAAGTCGTAAATCACTGACGATTAAATCAAAATTGTTCAAATTAAATCCACTTAAAGCTGCTTTGACACTGACAGCTTCACTAACTTTATAGCTTTGTCGCTCAAGTAGTTTGACAATAGATAACCTGATGATGTCTTCATCTTCTACGACTAAGATGTGATGGTTAGTTTTGTTCATTTGATTAATTGTAGTTGAGCATATGTTGACTATCGATAGCTGATGATACCATTTTAAAGACTGTCAGGTTGTTGTCAAAGTTTATCAAAAATCAGCTTAACCGTGGTACCACGCTGACTATTCTCAGCTGGACTGAATATTGTTATTTGCGCGCCAAGACTTTTTACTAAATTAAATACTACCCAAAGTCCGAGGCCTGTTCCTTCACCAATATCTTTTGAAGTTACAAACGGCTCAAACAGTTTTGACTGCAAGTCTTCGGCAATGCCAGTACCTAAATCATTAATTGTAACAATGATTTTTTTATCTTTAACGCTGGCTAGCATAGTAACCGTACTGTTTTTTGGCGATGCATCTCGGCTATTACTTAGCAAATTAAGAAAAATTTGAATAAGCTGATGATAGTCTCCAAAAATATTTAGTGTTTGATCTATGGTGCATTGAAAGGTCACATTAGAGTGATTTTGGCCGAGAGTTAGCAGATTAATAGCTTCTTCTCCAGCCTCTTGTAAATTGACTTTTTTGAAATTTGCCTTGGTAAGTTCTCCTCCACGCGAGAAATTTATCAGCGACTCTACAATCT